>CALUPN010000092.1 GCA_944322625.1 Candidatus Gastranaerophilales bacterium
AGGAGTTTAGAAGTTGAGGAGAAATATATTTTATTGTGGTAGGCTGAAGTCTACTCTACAGTTTTCCCCTTGCGGGCTGGCACCCATCCCGGCCTTGTCTTGGATTTGCTCCACGCTCACAGAGCTTCACCTTTAAGCCTTACGGCTTAGCCGGTTCAGTCTGTTCGCTATCCGGACTCTCCCATTTACCCCTCTCATTTACCCCTCCGTCCGCAAATCCGCTCCCTCAAGGGAAGGGGTGCTGTACGCTTGGCGTGCCTCCCCCGCTCCCACAAGGGCATAACTATCCGAGTCGGACATTAGTCTCTGCCGATAACTGTCATGCTGAATAGCCGACGGGGTAAATGTGAGCCAGAGAGAATATAAAAATAGAAAGAGGTGTATTTCAGTATCTTACCGGCGGGGAATTATACCTTCCAATGGGTATGACCTGAACAGCTTGAAAATCGAGGGAAAATCTTACCTTCTCCTTATATTCTTATTTTATCTTGAATAAAACTGCTCTTTTCGAGGGAGGTTTTTCAATTGTTAAAAAAAAATAAACTTTCCTTGTTTATCGGATTTGATACCTTATAATTATCATATATAATGTTAATTAATAAGGGGGAAAATCATGAAAAATCCATTCAAAGGGGCTGGTAATGAAAACGTGGATATTAACGATAATGAAATAAAATCTGATGAAGAAAAAGTTGCTGATGAAAATACCGAAGAAGAAGCAAAAGAGGAAATAGGCGAAGAAAATCAGGATGATGTTAATCCGCTTCAAGAAAAATATGACCGGCTTAATAATCAATATATAAGACTTGCGGCTGATTTTGATAACTATAGAAAACGCCACGAGCAGGAAAAAGAAGCCCTTCTTAAATACGGAGCTGAAAATACTCTTAAAAAAATGATAGAAGTTCTTGATAATTTTGAAAGAGGCTTAAAAGCCATTGAAACAGTTGAGGACTGCGAAAAAGTTAAAGAATGCTATAATCTGGCTTACAAGAATTTTACAGACGTATTAACAAAAGCTGGCTTAGAGCCGATTAAGGCTGAAGGAGAAATATTTGACCCGAATTTACATGATGCTGTTATGCAGACTCCTACTGCGGATAAGCCTGAACACACAATTATAGCAGAGCTCCAAAAAGGTTATAAACTGGGCGATAAAGTTTTGCGCCCGACACTGGTTAATGTAGCGGTACAGGAATAGAAAATAGCGATGAGTGATTATTATGAGATACTGGGCGTGGGGAGAAACGCTACCAAGGACGAAATAAAAAGCGCTTTTAGAAAAATGGCGCGAAAATGGCATCCGGATGTTAATAAGTCTCCGGAAGCCGAATCAAAGTTTAAAGAGCTCGGAAAAGCCTATGAAACATTAATGGATGATGAAAAACGCGCTACTTATGACAGGTTTGGAGAGGACGGACTGAAAAACGCCGGATTTAATACTCAAGGTCCTTTTGCCGGAGGTTTCGGGGATTTGGATGAAGTATTTAATTCATTCTTCGGCGGATTTGGTTTCGGCGGCGGAAGAAGGCAGGATCCTAACGCTCCGCAGCGCGGGGATGATTTAAGACTTGATATTGAGCTTGAATTTGAAGAAGCAGTTTTTGGCTTAACTAAAGAAATTACAATAGATCATCTTGAAACCTGCAAATCCTGCAGCGGTTCAGGCGCAAAAGACGGCGCTAAACCTGTTACCTGCAAAACTTGCGGCGGCTCCGGAAGAATTCAGCAGACAACAAAAACCATTCTCGGACATTTTACACAGATTGTAACCTGCCCGCACTGCCACGGAAAAGGTACGGTAATATCTGATCCTTGTCCGGATTGTCATGGTGAAGGCAGAAAAACTGTTGAGAAGAAAATAGAAGTAAAAATCCCGGCAGGAGTTGATAACGGCTCCAAAATGAGGCTTTCGCACGAAGGCGATGCGGGGATTAACGGCGGAATTGCAGGCGATTTATATATTGTAATCCATGTTAAACCTTCCCTATATTACAAACGTGATGGAGTTAATGTGTTTACAAAAATAGACATAACTCCTGCTCAGGCTGTTTTAGGCGATACTGTTACAATAAAAACTCTTGATGGCGACAGAGAAGTTTCAATCCCTGCAGGTATACAGCACGGAGAAGTGGTTAAAATCCGCGGGGCAGGAGTTCCAAACATCTCCAAGCCTTCTGTAAGAGGCGAACATGTTGTTGTAATCGGAGTAAAAACTCCGACACATATCTCTAACGAGGAAAAACTTCTTTATCAAAAACTATACGAAATCCAATCAGGAAGGAAACAAAAAGAAGCTTCCGTTAAAGAACGTTTAAAAGGTGTTTTTAAATAACTGTTCTTATGGTAAAATATAGGAAGTAATGGGAGAGATAATGCGGAAGTTTTTAATAGTATTGGGAGTCCTTTTTATCGGTTGTACAAACGTATTTGCCGCTAAAATTCCTGATATGGTAAAAAGTTACATCTTAGAAAAAGTTCCGCAGGCTGATATTAGATTTGACGGGGTTATAATTTTTCCTGATAATACGATTTATTTGCCTCTGTATCCTTCATTATTTTCGGATATTAAGGAATTAAAGATAAAAGAGTCTTATCCTGCAAATCAGGATTTAAAACAGGAGCCTGATGTTATAATTTTTAATAACGACTTTGTGCTGTTAAAAGTTTTGTCTGACGGGGAAGGACACAGAACCGTCTTACACATGGTTAATCCTCCGCTGCAGGTGCGGACAGGGTTGCTCCCGCAGGATATGCTTGTCCCGAGCGGTTTAATTATTCCTGAAAATATTAAGGGAATTATAGGTAATCTTAAAATTGATACTAAAAGAGAAGATATGATAAGGGTTGAAAACGAAGATTCTTACGAAAGTTTTTTAACCGAAACAGAGCCGGATATTCCGCAAACACTTATATCACAGCTTAAAAACAAGATTTTATTTGTTACTACAAATTATTCTAAAAATATTCAGGTTGTAGAGCCGGCAAAAGCTTCTCCGAGTTATTCTTTAGCTCAAAAATCAATTCCTGTTGATGTTAAAGCAGTTGAAGGCGGAAAGTTTCTGCTTGTAACAACTTATGACAGGCCTTTTGTCGATATTATATCAGTTGCGGATTCAAGATTTATAAAACAGATTAATCTAACCTCAAATCCGGAAGAAATTTTGATAGATGAAGCAAATCAAAAAGCTTATATAACATCTCCGGCTGCTTCTACAATATTTGTAATCGATATTAAAACTATGTCTCTGGTTCAGAAAATTAAAATTAACGGGTATTGTGAAAATTTACTTTTAGCAGAAGATAAGCTTTTTTATGTTGATAAACTTAAAAATGAAATTTGGTCAATCGAATTAAAAAATCAATACGAATTAAAAGATATCGGAAAGTTTCCGAATGTATCCGCTCTGGCGTTTAAGAATGATAAGCTTTTTATAACAAGTCGTACAAAAAGCCGTGTTGCAATTGTTGATTATACAACTCTGGGTTTGATTAATGAGTTTACGACTGTTAACAAGCCGATAGCAATGCTTCTTTACGGAGACACTTTATATATTTTGGGTGCGCAGAATAATATAATACAAAAATTTAATACAATACATGATTGTGCGGAAGGATATATTGAACTCGGAACGGAAGGTTTTTCAACCGGGTTTCATGGAATAGAAAATTCGAATTACGCTATAGTAACGGATTTGAAGAATAATAAGTATTCAATAATAGATTTAGCAAAAGGTAAGCTCTTGAAAACATATTCTCTGAATGTGCCGATAAAAGATATTATTATTACGAATAAAGTTAAATTGTTTGATTAAGCTTTTATTTTGTTCTGTAAAAATCGTGAAGTAAATATGTTCCGTTTGTTTATGATAGAATTAATTTAGAGAATTAGGGAGGAATAAATGAAAGAGTCGTATTTTCCGCAGGAAATAGAAAAGAAATGGCAGGCTGTATGGGAAGAAAATAAAGCTTTTCATACACCGGATAACAGCGATAAACCAAAGTATTATGCATTATCAATGTTTCCGTACCCGTCAGGAAAGCTTCATATGGGGCATGTAAGAAACTATACGATTACGGATGTGATTGCAAGATTTAAGAAAATGCAAGGGTATAATGTTCTTCATCCAATCGGATGGGACAGCTTTGGTCTGCCGGCAGAAAATGCTGCTATGCAGCACGGCGCAGATCCTGCTAAATGGACTGATGAAAATATTGCTTATATGACTAAACAGCTGAAGATGCTCGGACTTTCCTACGACTGGGAAAGAGAGGTTACGACCTGCAAACCGGATTATTACAAATGGACTCAATGGCTGTTTATCCAGTTATTTAAGAAAGGGCTTGCTTACAAAAAAGAGGCCGCTGTTAACTGGTGCGACCATTGCGGAACCGTACTTGCAAATGAGCAGGTAATCGACGGCAAATGCTGGAGATGCGACAGTGTAGTAGAAAAGAAATACCTCTCACAGTGGTTCTTTAAGATTACCGATTACGCAGAAAGACTCCTTGAGGATTTAGATAAGCTTAAAGGCTGGGGGGATAACGTTAAAACAATGCAGGCTAACTGGATTGGAAAATCTAAAGGTGCTATTTTCAGATTTAAAGTAAAGGAAGTTGAAGGGCTTGAAGTCCCGGTTTATACTACACGCCCTGATACGGTCCACGGTATAACTTATCTTGTCGTAGCACCTGAATACAAAGATATAGAAAAACTTACAACTCCGGAAAACAAACAGGCAGTTGAAGAATATCGGGCAAATGCAAGAAAAATGTCCGAAATAGAAAGACTTTCGACTGAGCGCGTAAAAACAGGCGTTCCCTTAGGAACTCATTGTATAAACCCGTTTACCGGCGAAGAATTTCCTCTCTGGACGGCTGATTACGCACTTGTAGAGTATGGAACGGGTGCAGTTATGGCAGTTCCTACACATGATACAAGAGATTTTGATTTTGCTAAAAAATACAATCTTCCAATGAAAGTTGTTATTCAAGACCCGAAAAATCCGTCTGACTGCAAAGATGCAGCTTATACGGAAGAAGGAGTTCTTGTTAATTCAAACGAATTCAACGGAATGAAAAATACGGAAGCTAAAGAAGCGATTACACAAAAAGCTGTAGACAGCGGATTTGGCGAATTTAAAACGCAATACAGACTTAGAGACTGGCTGATTTCGCGCCAGAGATACTGGGGAGCGCCAATTCCTGTTGTATATTGCGACAAATGCGGAATTGTGCCGGAAAAAGAAGAAAACCTTCCAGTAATGCTTCCGACTGACGTTGATTTCTCTGTCGTAGGAAAATCGCCAATTACAACTTCTAAGACATTCGCGGAAACTACCTGCCCGATTTGCGGCGGAAAAGCCAGAAGAGAAATGGATACAATGGATACATTTGTATGCTCAAGCTGGTATTATTTACGGTATTCGGATGCAAAAAACGATAAAATGCCGTTCTCAAAAGAGCTTGTAGATAAATGGCTTCCTGTAGACCAGTATGTAGGCGGTATTGAACACGCTATTCTTCACCTGCTCTACTCGCGTTTCTTTACAAAAGCGCTTAAAGATTTAGGACTTTTGAGCTTTGATGAGCCGTTTAAAAATCTTTTAACCCAGGGAATGGTTCTGAAAGACGGTTCTAAGATGTCAAAATCAAAAGGCAATACGGTTGATCCGGATGAAATATTTGAAAACTACGGAGCTGATACAGCAAGATTGTTTATCCTGTCAGATTCACCTCCGGCAAGAGATTTTGACTGGTCAGATGCAGGCGTTGAGGGCTGCTATAAGTTCCTTAACCGTGTCTGGAGACTAGTCAGTGATAATCAAAAATACCTTACAAAGGACTATGAGCTTAAATTCCCGCTCACAAGAGAGAATGATGACCTTGTAAGAACTGTTCATATGGCAATAAAAGGTATAACTAATGATATTGCAAATGACTTCCAGTTTAATACTGTAATTTCAAAATACAGAGAACTTACAAACGCTATTTACGATTGGCGCGGGAAAAAATCTGATTTATCAGAAGAAGATAAAAATGTATTAAGCTTTGCAATAATATCTTTAATCAAACTAATGGCTCCGGTAACTGTTCATATGTCAGAAGAAATCTGGCATGACTTAGGCGGAAGCGGTTCTATTCACGATGAAAAATGGTGCGAATGGGATGAAAACCTGGCTAAAGCAAGCAAGATTACGCTGGTTGTACAGGTTAACGGCAAAGTAAAAGACAAAATCGAAGCTGACGAAGGGGTAAATGATGAAGAGTTAAAAGCAATTGCCTTATCCAGTGATAAAATTAAAGAACTCACAGCCGGAAAAGAGATTGTTAAAACTATTGTCGTACCGAAGAAGCTTGTAAATATAGTTGTTAAATAACAAAAAGAGGGCTTAAGCCCTCTTTTTGTTATGGTGGGCGATACAAGGCTCGAACTTGTGACCCCTTGAATGTCGTTCAAGTGCGCTACCAACTGCGCCAATCGCCCATATTAGATTTTCAAACTTAGCGTTTAGCAGTTGTGTAGCGCGGAATACTTCCGTATTCGCTACCTCTCGCAAAACGTGACATTAAGTCACCTTTTGCTCGGCAGAGTCAACTGCGCCAATCGCCCATATTAGATTTTCAAACTTAGCGTTTAGCAGTTGTGTAGCGCGGAATACTTCCGTATTC
>CALUPN010000093.1 GCA_944322625.1 Candidatus Gastranaerophilales bacterium
ATCTGTGAAACTTTTGCAGGGTAAGAGACCCTGATTTCAAATTCCGCACCGAGAAAAAACGGAATATTATCAGCATGTATAATATCAGGCCTTAATTCTTTTGCACAAATCCTGGCAGCTTTTACAAACGGTGCAAGGTACTGCAGCCGCTCTCTGTCACAGCCTGAAAACGCAGGAGAATACAGACCGTATATTTCTATATTATCAAGATTTTTAGGGAATTTAAAAAGCTTTGCAATATTCATTCTGTTTTGCAAATAATATTCAAAATATATATGGGTGCTCTCCAAGCCTTCTGTATTATCAACCGCAGTTAAAACTTTTACCGCTTTATCGGGATATTGCCGTTGTAATGCGAGAATATAATCAACAGGAATATTGTCAAGAGTTATATATAAAATCTGTTTAAATTCCTTGTCATGTTTTTTATTTATTAAATGCATGAAATTACGTCTGAATAATCTGAAGCCGGCTTTTAAATCATGAAAAAAATTATAATTCTTCTTGAATACAATACTTTCAATATCACTAACTTGATTTTCGTATATTATATCTAATTCTTTCGAATGTGTTTCGGTTTCAAAACTGCTCATAACTCTCAAGGTATCATGTTATAAAAACTAAATCAAGACAAAAGCTATTGACATCATTGTTTATATAAGTGTATACTTTATTTATGAAAAATTTTTGCTTAAATAATACATCCTTCACTTCATCTTCCTCATCCTCCGGATTATCGTCGGGACTGAGTTAAGATTTTGATGTGTTTTTAGCAGTATTAAGATTTGATAAAAGTCTCGTTTATAAAAAATGAACGGGACTTTTTTATGGAGATAATAAATGAAAATAGAAAATATAAATAGCAATACAACATTTAAAGGCCCGCTGGATGGAGTTATAACAAGAGTTTTAAGAACCTGTGACATGAATGAAATGGTTAATGCGGTAGGGCTTGATGTCGGTGCGATGGTTATTCCGAGAGCGTATTATGATACTAAAAAAAGAAATGAATATGCGGGAGCCGAAACATTTTTCAGAGAAATAAGCGGCACAATTATAAATTGTCTTTCAGCCGGAATCTTTGCAGCAGCAATTGCACCTTTGGCTTCCAAACATATAATGAAAAATGTTGCCATTAACGCTAACAGCTGGTATTCCGAAGACTCTCTTAATACCCTGAAATCTGCCTGGGGCGGAGATATAAAAAATTATGTTAATAATGTGTTTACTAACCTTTCCGGTAGAGACGGAAAAAATGTAAACAAGTTTTCAGAGATTGATTGGAAAAATATCGAATGGATTGATGAGAAAAGATGGAACAATATCAAATGGAAAAACAGCAAATTCGACAATATTCAAAATCGTTTAAAGACAGAGACAGATTTTGTAAATACAATGACAGACCTTATTAATGATGAAGCACTTGATAACAGTGACAAAAAGAATGTTCTTTCAATTATGGAAAAGCGGCTTGCCAATGCACTGCGAGCAGAGCGTGATACAGAAATTAATATCGGGAAAAATAAACTTTCTGCGAAATTGGAAAATATTTTGCGTGATATTCACGATATGGGAAAAGATATATTAAAAAAAGAAAATCCGGAACAAATTATAAATAAGATTAAACGTGTTAATAAAATTAAAGCATTTGGTGCAATTACGGCATCTTGCGTTCTCGGACTTACCAATCAGTATATTAACCGAAGAATAACCGAAAAACGCACCGGGAAAAAGGGATTTGTAGGGGATGTTGATTTTACATCCGAACATCGGGCGGAAAGAAAACCCGATAATATGTTATGGTTTAAAAAAATAGGAGCATCCGCTCTTATGATTGCAATGGTTTTTTCGGTTATGGGGGTTAAAAATTTCAAACAATTTGCGAAAAAACTTGAATTTACAGGCCCGATTACAAGCGGAAATGCAATTAAAACAGTTTATGCAGCCAATATTACCGGAAGATTTTTAGCGGCAGATAACGGAACGGAACTTAGAGAATCCATGACAAGAGATTATTTGGGATTCTTAAATTGGCTTGTTTTTGGCGGCTTTGCCGCAAAAGGAGTTGCAAATCTTATAGACAGAAAAGGAAAAGATTTGTTTAATTATTCAAAAGAAGGCAAAGGGCTTAAGCATTGGCTTAATAATATGACCTTAAAAACCCATAATGAAATTGCAGCAAAAGGAAAAAGGTTTGCAAAGAAAAATATGTGGAAAATAAATCTGGCTCAAGCTTCCGGTATAGCATATTCAGCAGTTACATTAGGGCTTTTACTTCCGATGCTGAATGCTAAAGTTACAGCAATGGAAGCGAAAAAGAATATGCAAAAAACTGTTTGAATTAAGCTTCCCAAACTTTCAATACTTCATAAATTTAATAAAACAAGAACCCATAATCTATCTTTCATAGAATTTCTCTAAAAGCGGCATTATTTCGTCTTTATGTTTTTTATAGAATTCTCTGTTAACAGATAATGTAATTCTAATATCCGAGTTATTAAGTATATCCCTGTTAAACTTTTGAATATCAGTGTCTGATATTTCTGCAATCTTCTGCTCATAATCCTCAATTGTAGTTCCTTTAGGTATATCGCTGTAATTTCCCATAGACTCTATATCCATTGTATGCAATTTGTATCCTATCGGAGCGAGATGTTTAGCATGGTCGATGTATCTTTTTTCAACATTTAAACTAATAAATTTATCCTGAATCATTTTCAATGTATTAATTAAATCCTCTTCCGGACAGCTAACATCAAATCTCCTTTTATAATCAACTACTTGAGAATTTTCATCTTTTAAATTTGGATTTCTTTTGATATCATTGTGTAACTGATCATATAAAGCTATTTCAAATACTGCAGGAACTCCCATTTTTGAATCAAACTTGTTGTTGTTTAATATTTCCACACAAATTCTCGGATTGGCTTTTTCTTCAGTTAAAATTAGAGAAATATCATTAATTTGATTAACCCCTTTAAACGAAAGTTTTGAAAGAGCATAAGCACGATATGTTTCAGAAGGTATATTTACCTGTAAAACTTCATTTGTTGAATTTTGAAAATTTGTTAATGAGTTTGTTTTAGAAATATTAGTATAATTTCTAATATTCGGTATTATAGATATATTATTCACCACTTGACCTCCTATATAATAAAACATTTAATATTTAAAATTGCCTAATTATTAAAAAATTTTAATATAGTATTACATATTATGTAACAACAGAATCTTTTTTATTGAAATAATATACAATATATTAAAAATTGTAAATATTTAATATTAAGTTTGGGTGAACTCCGTAGATAATGTCTACATTATCTACTTTACTAAAGACCTCTTTGACGGAGACTTTGAAAAAGCGGCATAAATGTAAATCTTTGTAAAATTTATAAGAATATTTATCAAATTTTAATATTTAAGTGTTTTAATGTTCATGTGTAGTAGTAATATTTTTTACTATTTAAAAGGTTAGGGTATGATTAATCCAATCAGCATTAGTACAAATCCAATTTATTATACAAACAGGCAGGCAAAAGAAACGAAGCCCGCAAATGTTTCAGCCCCAAATTTTGAACTTTCTGACTACAAAACAGGGCAGGCTATTTTAGCTAGAAACAATATTTCATTCCGCAACCTTTCAACTCCAATTGAAGTAACTGACAAATACAACAAAAAAGTCGAAGGCAAAGACCATCTGGATTTACCTAATGTCCATGTTTATGAGTATCCGGATACTAATTTGCAGGTTTTTGTCAATGCTGATGAAAATATTATAAATAATTCTAACTCTATTTTAGATAAGCCTAAATTTGCAGTAGTAATTGAGAATACAGATTATAAAAAACACAATTTGGTATTTAATAGTTTAATAAAATTTATAATGCAAGAAAGATTGCCTCAAATAAATAGTGAAAGTTTTATCATAAGCTATTATTCAGATTGTAATAATGGTTTAGAAATCCAAAATTTTAACAAAATCATTACTGATTCTAATTTTAGCAAAGTAGAACTGAATAATGCGAAAGAACAACTGAAAAATTATTTAAAATCTGACGAGTATAAAAATAATACCGGGCAATTTTTATATAAGAAAGATGAATTAAAGACTAAAAATGAGATTTTAGACGAAATTGATAATATAAAGCCGGAAGATTTAAAAATGTACTATAAAAATTATTTAAGACATTCTAATATTAAAGCTTTTGTCACAATATCGAAAGATTATTTTGACAAAAATAAAACAGAAATATTAAGAAATTTAAATGATGGCTTAAATTTCAAATTTATGAATAGTAAAGAAGCAGATATTGTTCCGGAATTTATTCCAAACAAATCTAGAAACATTAATAACTCCGAAGCAGAACAAAAAGAGTTAAATTTTCCCATAGAGAATGGTACTTCAAGAGACTTTTTAATTGCAGAAATTTCAAACAACATACTAAATTCCAAAAATGATTTCGGTTATTTAATACAGATTAACTATTTTACAACACCTGTAAATCTAAAAAATAATGTACCGTTAAAATATCATAATACGCTTTGTACAATTCAACCTAAAGACCCTAATTTCAGTAATAAAGATTTTGAAAACACCTTTAAAAATGATTTAAGTAAAATATGTAATGATGATTTATCTCAAGAACTTGATAAATTAAAAAATTATTATAAAGATAAACTAAAGACTACATTTACAGGTGAGCGCCTCGATTTAATCAAAAATTGGGAATTAATTTCATATCAGGATGAAATTTTTAAACTTTATGAAATCATAGATTCCATAACTCAAGATGATATAAAAGATTATTTAAAACAATATTTAATAGAACAAGAGTCAGTAATGAAAGGAGAATTTAATAATGAAAGTTGCAAAAATTAATCTTAATCTTTTTAAACAAAATGTTATAAAAAATATTACACAAAAAACA
Organism: Candidatus Gastranaerophilales bacterium; assembly: GCA_944322625.1. GTDB lineage: Bacteria > Cyanobacteriota > Vampirovibrionia > Gastranaerophilales > Gastranaerophilaceae > CAG-196. The sequence goes on from CALUPN010000093.1 coordinate 4,929, forward strand.
ATTAAACCTAAAACTGTAACAACATTACCGCTTGTAGCTGTTCCAATAGTTCTTTATAATCTTCGCGGTGCAAGAAATAGTTTACTAGAAACATACAAAAATAACGCAATAAATGAACAAAAACAACTTCTAAATAATGATAAAATTTCACAAGCAACATACAATGAGCGTGTTGGAGATATAAAACAATATTATGATGATGCAAAAGATTTAGATCCGAAAATAACAGCACAAAAAATTCAACAAGATGAACCTACTTTTAGGGGGGATGATACTGATTATAGCGTTTATAGCGGTGGTAGTAGTAGCGGTAGCAGCAGTGAAAGCGATGATAGCTGTGATTGTGATAGTGATGACTGTTGTGATAGCGACTGCGATTCAGATGATTGTTTATCAGCTTGCTCTTATTAATTAATAGGAAATATATAATATATGAAAATAACAAACAATTATATTAATCCTATTTCTTATAAAGCTAGAATAGTCATTGTAAAAAAACAAAATTCGGATAGTATTATTTTAAAAAGAAATAAACATAACAAGGAAAGTGTATTTAGTAAGTTAATGACAAAGATTATTAAGCCATATTTAAAATCTGTATTAAAAAATCCATCATAATCATATGATTACAAGAATAAACAACATAAAATTTAATATTTCAAATCAACAAAATTTTACCAAGCAAACAAGATTACCATTTAAGGGTAATGTATCTATAGCTCCTAAACCTTTTTTTAAATATTCGGAACAAATTTTAAATTTTTCGGCAATAATCAAAAGGTTAGTTTATAATCGTTTATTCAGTAGCAGAAATCAAAATATATATAAAGAATTCTATGATAAAATAACAAAAATTCCCAATGCTTCTTATGAATTTATGAAGTATTTTAATAGTTATGCAAGAAAGTTTTGCAATAATAGAGAGGTAGAAATTAATCTTGAAAGCAACAGACTATTAGATATTGCAAAATCTAATGAAGCTTATATATTTATCATGAGTCATGAAAATGGGAAAAAAGACCCAGCTATGTTAGGTATCATAGGAACACTTTTATCAGGAGCCTATATAAACTTAGGTAAAGCCGCAGCTTGTCCAAGAGCAAAAATTATTGTCAATGAAGATATTTTAAGTTGTATGAATAAAATACAAAGAGCTATATATGAAAAATTTGGTGCAGTTGGTATAAATGCCAATCTATTTGACGCCGGCAAAGGTAAAAATAAAGATAAAATGCATAAACTTATAACTGAATTTATAGAGAATAAAAGTCATGTATTTATATTTCCAGAAGGTAAAATGGGCATGTTTAAATTATTAGATTTAAAATATAAATTTCAACCAGGTATTGCCGGAATTGTAAGAAGTGCCTTAAAACAAAAAGAAAGTGTTAAAGTTGTCCCAATAGGCTTTGCTTATAATGATAAGTCCAAAAACTTTTTAGGAAGTATTTATATAGGAAAACCTGTCTGCTTTAAGCAAGATGGTGATTTTATTCGCGTAAATAACGCAAACATTGATTTGATATCAGCAACCCCCAGCTACAAAAAATATTTTAGCCTTAACGAAGAAAATCTACATTCTACTAAAATAATTAGTGATGATGGAATACCATTAAAAGGACGTGAACAAAATCCTTATATAGCCGGCATTCTTTGTGAAAATCTCAAAATCTGTACAAATTTGGCTAAAAAACAAGTCCCTGAAAAATCAGCCGGAATAAATAATATTAT
>CALUPN010000094.1 GCA_944322625.1 Candidatus Gastranaerophilales bacterium
CTTTTCTTTCTCTTTTATTGCGAATAAAAAGAGAAAGAAAAGGACCAAAAGAAAGAGAAAATACGCTATTGTTTCCTTCGCCCTTACGGGCGTGGGATTGAATGGCTGCTGCGGGTAAACCCGCACTCTTTCGCTCACTATCGTTATGCTGACGCATAACACGTTCGCGGCGCAGAACTTGTTTGCAGTATTGTAGGCTTCAGGCTGTAGGATAGACTTTAGGCTGCCGCAATAAAACATATTTCTCCTCAACTTATAAACTCCTAAACTTCTCAATATCAATCAGCACCCACCCCAGCCCTCCCTCATAAGGGAGGGGGCTTTGTGTACGCCTAACGTGCAACACACCTTCTCTTGAGGAAGCGGATTTGCGAACGCTAAGAGTACACAGCATCCCTTCTCTTGAAAGAAGGCTGAGATGAGGGCCGGCCGATAAGGGAAATTTTCCGTAGTGTAGCAATTGCTTCTTGAATGCACACTCTATCAAATGTAACGAATTGTAACAATTTTCTGCCGACTATTAAAGTTTTCGAAAAAAAATGCCGTAATACATAGTACAGGGATAAAGAAATAAGTAAAAAAGAAAAGGAAAAGGAGCAGCATCAATGTCAAACGAAATTCAAAGAGTTTATCAATTTTTATCACAACAGGGAGATTGGGTATCAAAAGCAGACAAAAACGGCGACGGTAACATTACAAAAAATGAATTCCGTAATTTTATGGAAGAAGATTTTGAATGGAACGGAGAAGACAAATCCGCAAAAGATGATTTAATCAATCAATTTTGGGCAAAAGTAGATACTAACAGAGCAAGAAGTTATGTAAGCGGTTCTAAAACAGTTATGAATATAAACGCCCTCGATTCTAAAGAATTATCAGCTTTAGAAAGCCGGATAGAAATGCAGGAAATATTAGACGATTACACTTCCGGTTTATCTTGCCCTAACGTAGTTTCAAACTCTGCTAAGAATTGGAAAGAAGATGTTGTTGCAGAACTTCAAACCCTTTTGGAAAATTATATTGCAGAAGGCGGAGCCAAAGAAAATTTAGCGACGTATCTGGAAACAAACGCTCAGTTTGTAGAAAATAAAGTTACGGCTGAATACTGCGCTGCTGAATATTTGAATGAAGTTATGCCTGAATTAAATAAAGAATACGGTTACGCATTTGGAAGCGATAAAAGTTTAGACAATATTATCAATAATTATGTACAAAATCTCCCGGAAGGTATAACCCCGGAAGAAATGAAGTCAACTTTAACTGAAATTATTGATGCTTATTTAGCCACTGCAGGATTAAAAGAAGCTAACGACATTGACCTTTCCGCTTACGGTTATGAAGTTGATGAAAATACTCCTTTAAACGATTTACAAAAGTCCGTTGCGGAAGCTAAATTAACTGAATATATCGCACAATCATCCGATGCTGTTTTTGACAGTTTATTTAGCGGATTAACTTTATCTTCCGATGCCGCTAAAGCAAACTTTAAAGAATCTTTAAATACGGCTCTTAAAGATGCCAAAACAAACTTTGTTGAATCATTGAAGTATAACGATTTCCAAAATCTTGATGCAAAATTAAAAGAATTTGATATTGCAGCTCACGTAACTGACAATATGAAAACAGAAGTTTACAAAGAATACTTATCTGATATTGCGGACAATCTTGTTAACCAACTTGCAGACAGATTAGCAGAAGGGGTAAGCCCAAGCGGCAGTATCTTTGGCAAAAGAGATAGCAAATCAGACCGTGCAATTTTCGGATTTAGCCTTTATAATCCTGAAATAGGTCGTTTCAGTTTAGACAATGATACTATCAGTGAACTTATGTCCGATTTGAATAAAAATATTGCAACATTCATAAATGATTTTGTTTCCTCCGGTGCAGATATGAGCACTTTTGAAGCGAAACTAAAGTTATTCTTGGAAGAATATTTAATGGGCGGCAACAGTAACGCTGCAGCAGTTGAAAGTGCCAGAGAAACAGTAACTGCCGATCCTTATATCAGCAATAGCGAACTTCCGGCATACAAAGAAACCTGCATCTCGGTTGTTAAAAACCTGCTTGGTTCTGTTTCAGGCTTAAAACTCGGTTCTACGGCTCTTACCACAGCTAACTATCAGGAAGTAATTAATGCCTATACCGACGGTAAGACATTAATGGACGACATGAAAAAAATGCTTGACAGTATTAATACCGAAAATAAAGAAGGCAAATTAGCAACCACTGTTAAAGAAGCAAGAGAAGCTGCCGCAAAAGAAGAAAAAGAAAATGTTCAAAATTCAGCTCCGGTAATTGCAGAAGTAATTGATGACATTGTAAGCAAAAAACTTTCAACAATTATAAACGGTCATGCATCAATGCATACTGAATTCGGTATGGATGCACGCGGTAATATAATATTCCAAAATGCCGAAGCTACTGAAGCCTTTAATTCTATTATTCGTGAAACAGAAAATATGTTGAACTCAAATGAAAAAACGAAAAAAGCATTAGAAGAGATTGGTGGTTCTGATGTTCTTAAAAAATTAGTTCAAGCAGCATGGATAGCTACTTATAATAATTTCAATTCATCAATATCTAATAATACAACAGCATTTGTACAAGAAGTATTTAATAACTTAAAAGATATTTTAAATAAATTAGCTGCAAATCCTGAATATCTAGAAGCTTATACTGCACACACTGCATATGCAGATACAAGCTTAACAGACGGATTAATTCATTACAATACAAAAACTACCAGCGGAAATGATGAATTAATTATATATAAAGGCGGAGTAACGCAAGCAAGTGACGGAACTGTACATTTAGCAAATACCGGGGACGATCCTGATTACCAAGCAACAATGAGTCAGCTTCTTACAAGATTAAAAGACAAATATTCATATATTGATGCAACTCTGGTTGAAAATACTTTCAGACAAGCACAAATAAAAGCTATGGATGTATTAGTACATAATACAAATGATTGTCCATACGGTACAGGCAACAATAGCGGCAGAGTTGAAGATCAAACTAAAAACTGGGGCGGCAAAGATAACCGCAAAGATGACAACCATAAGATACATATGGATCAAGTTGTTCAGATAACATTGTACTTCTTTGATAAGTTGTTCTATCAAGCACTTGCAAACTCATAACAAAATAATAAACAAAAAAGGCTAAAGAAAAATTCTTTAGCCTTTTTTGTTAAAACTTTTTCAGCTTTGCATATGTTGCGTCCATTGCTTTTTTGCCGAGTTTGCCGAAATCAATTGTGTACATTGTACTGTCGCCTATTTGGATTACGTCAGCTATATGCCCGACTCCGAGTTTATCATGAAAAACACGTTCTCCGACATTAAAGAAATATTGGGTTGTCGAGTTTTTTAACTCTTCTTTCTTCTTCTGTTCTTCTTCCAGACGTTTTTCTTCACGTTTTCTTTCCTCAATTTTTTGTTTCATAATATTGTTTTCAAAAAACGCTTTGAGCTTTTCTTCTTCTCTTTCTTTATTTATCGGGCTTTTCTTAATAATAACCCTGCTTGGAGTTCTTTGTATAACATTCGTTGTCTTTTTAGCAGAAGGCGCTACAAAGTTTGCACCAAAACCTGAGGAAGGTTTAACATAACCGTCTGTGGTAAAAGAGGCAGACGATGATTTAGTATTGTATCTACCCCCCTGAACGGTTTTAACTGCACTTTTAAAGGTACTTTCATGTGCAAAACCGCTGGAAGTTTCTTCATCAAGCAGATTTGCAGGGATTTCTGCTAAAAACCTGCTTGGAGAATAGTATTTATATTCGCCCCACATTTGGCGCCGTTTGGCAGTCGTCAAATAGAGTTTGGTTTCAGCTCTTGTAACCCCTACGTACATAAGTCTCCGCTCTTCTTCCAATTCAGAAAGGCTGTTGGAACACCTTGAAGAAGGAAATATGCCTTCATCGCATCCTGCTAAGAATACTATTGGAAATTCCAGACCTTTTGAGGCATGAAGTGTCATAAGAGTTACATTGTTTGCAATTTCATCCAGACTGTCAATATCTGATACAAGTGAGACTTGAGCCAGAAATTCACCTAATGAATTATCAAGCTCTTCCGGCTCAAACTCGTTTGCTACGTTTACAAGCTCCTGCAGGTTTTCTATCCTTACCGCATCCTCGTCTGTACCGGAAGCCTGAAGCTCTCTTAAATATCCGCTCTTTTCCAAGACCAGACTTAAAAATTCAGGAAGAGAATATCTAGACTCCGCTTCTTTCAGCTTCAGAATAAGCCCTGCAAAATCTTTTAACTTGCTTGCCGTACCGGATTTTATTGTCTCAATATTATCTACATCAACAATTGCCGAAAATAAGCTCAAATCATTTGCATCAGCATATTCCTGCAAGTGTTTTAAAGTAGTTTCTCCGATTGCTCTTTTAGGAACATTAATAATTCTTCTCAGAGATTGAGAGTCATCATTATTATAAATAACTTTCAAATACGCAATCGCATCTTTAATTTCTTTTCTGTCGTAGAACTTAAGTCCGCCGTAAATCCGATATGGAATACCTGCGGCTATTAGAGCTTCTTCTAAAGCACGGGATTGAGCGTTCGTACGATATAGAACGGCAAATTGGTTATAATTATCCGAAGTATCTCTAATAGAGCGTACGATATAATTAGCTTCATCCGCTTCATCCTCGGCTTCATAGAGAGAAATCTTTTCACCATCGCCTTTTTGGGAATAAAGAACCTTATCTACACGCTCTTCATTATTCTCAATAATAGCATTTGCAGCGTTAAGAATATTAGCAGTAGAGCGGTAATTTTGCTCCAGCTTAACCAGTTTAGCATTAGGAAAATCGTTCTGGAAATTCATAATAATCCTAAAATCCGCACCTCTCCAGCTGTAAATTGACTGGTCAACATCTCCTACAACGCATAAAGACCGCTCTTCCGGAATTTGAGGAAGAAGGTTTGTATAAAGTGCTTTCACAAGCTGATATTGAGCCTGGTTAGTATCCTGATACTCATCTACAAGAATATGCTGGAATTTATCATAATATTTCTTTCTGACCTCCGGATTCTGTTCAAGCAGTTTTACACAAAGCATTAACATATCATCAAAATCGATTGCGTTATTGTTATTAAGCGCATTTTCATACATCTCATAAACCTGTGCAATCTTCTGTGATTTATAGTCACGTGCAAAAGTCGCAAAAGTATAAGCGTCCTGCATTTTGTTTTTTGCATTCGAAATCACCGCCTTAACAAGCTTTGGCTGGTAAATCTTATCATCAAGATTAAGCTTTTTTATTGCCTGCTTAATTACTGCAACAGAGTCCGTTTCATCATAAATAGAAAAATTCTTGTCCAGTTTTTTCCCTGACTGGAATGAATAATTTTCAATATCCTGCCTCAAAATTCTTCCGCAGATGCTGTGGAAAGTTCCGACCCACATATATTTAACAACATTCTCGCCTAAAATCGAAGATAGGCGCTCTTTCATCTCTTTAGCCGCTTTGTTAGTAAAAGTTACCGCAAGGATTTTGCCCGCAATTGCACCCTGTTGTATCATATAAGCAATTCTGGATGTTAAAACTTTTGTCTTTCCGCTCCCTGCACCTGCTAATATAAGCAGAGCGCCTTTTGTGGTTTTTGCAGCCTCAAGCTGTTCTTTATTAAGGTTTTCTAAAATATTTTCCATTCCCCTATTCCCAAATTCCCCATTTTGTGATATTATATATCAGCATACTAAGAAAATAATATTTTTTCAATTTAAAAAAAAGGTGGTACAATGAACGATATTTTAAATTCTATTGACGATGAGCAGCAGCAGCCATCGATTATGGTTCCGGTAGGAGATATGGATTCAGCAGACAGTGCGCCGGACACGGTAGACGAATTAGCGATGGAGCTTGCTACTATAAAACAACCCGCCAAAAGAATTGCAATTATCGGTTCAAGAAATCTTGCTATTACTCATCAACAGATGATCGAAACTCTTACAACGGCTCTTGTAAGACAGGGTAATACTATTATAACCTCGGGTGGTTCTTGCGGTACTAATGCAGCTGCAATCAGAGGGGCAATGAAATCAAACCCCGATAAATTGAAAGTTATTTTGCCTCAAACTATCGGCCAGCAGCCTTCTGATGTTCAAGACCAGTTAATCGGTGTTCCGAATATCATTGAACACGCAGACAGGGCTATGATGACTCTCGCTGATGCTTCAAGAGTATGCAACAGAGAAATTATTGACGACTGCAACCAGCTTATATGTTTCTTGTCTCATACAAGTAAAACTTT
>CALUPN010000095.1 GCA_944322625.1 Candidatus Gastranaerophilales bacterium
ACAGATTTTTATCCTAACGGTTTCGGAAGTATGTCTATTGAAACTCTTAATAATACATACGATGCCTTAGTTAAAGCTGCCAGAGAAAACAATGACGTTAAAGCGTACAAAAATGCCGCTATCTCCTACTGCAAAGCTATTGCTTCAAGAAGTGATACTCTTGCTAGTGCAATTGAAGATATCTTTGGCGGTAATTACACAACAGTAATCAATGAGCTTACAACATCTGAAATTGAAGAAAAAATTACCGAATTAAAAGCAAAAGTTCTTGAACTCGGTGATCCGTCTACATTTACCCTGGAAAGTTTAAGTGGTATCTCGGATGTTACTTTAGCAGCAGGAGTAAGCAAAAATTATACATTAAATGCAATTATTAAAAATGGAGATAAAACAATAGACCCGAGCAGAATTTCCTATAAAGTAAGTAGTAATATTGCAAATATAGATAGTAATAATAACCCCAATGTATTACAGGTAAAATCTCCAACGATACCTGGAGACTATAAAATTTCAATTCAAATACTTGTTGATGGTCAACCTGTTGGAGAACAAAAAACTATTACTATAAAAGTTGAAGAGTCTGCTGAAACAATTATGGAAAGAATTACTGGTTGGGGTGATAATTCGTCAACGACATTCTCTAATGTCTTAACTGATGATGCAATGACTGCTGGAGAGCGTCGTGTTGTAAACTATGATTTTTCAACTTTATATAAAGATGATGCTATAGTTGTTTTATATGGAGAATACGATACTAAAGGTGGCGGCAATTGGGGAAATTGCCATGAGCAGGTAAAAGCAAACTTGACAGGTTTGTGCCAAAATATTATAAGTGCACTTGCTACTGCTGGATTAGACTATGATAAGTTGCAACAAGCGTCTGATACTGTTATAAATAAGTATATAAATTCTCGTGGTCAACAATACAGAGAGTACTCAAATAAACATGGTAATGGTAATGATATGACTTCTTCGCTATATAAGTATATGAAAGGTGAAGGAAAAGCTATTACAAGACATGCTATATATGAAGAACATAATACGAAAGGCAAAAATTCCGGCATTTATGCAGTATATTTTAAGGATATCGTAGATGATATAATAGCTGAATATAATAAAATAGCATAATTAAAATAAAAAATTCCGGAAATTTATATTAGATTTCCGGAATTTTTTATAAATTAAACTTTTAATAATTTTTCACTTCTGTTTGCAAGTAATATATGTTATAATTAAATAAAATAAGAAGCGAGGAACTATATGATAAAAAAAGGTTTTACTTTACAGGAATTACTTATAACATTAGCAATCATAGGAGTTGTGGCTGCAATTGTCGGGCCGGGAATTGTCGGCTTGATGCCCAGCAAGTCCAAAGCAATGTATCTGAAAGCTTATAATATACTTACAAACCAAACAAATGAAATTTTAGGCGATACTTCTTTATATTGGACAACATATGATAACGATTCTGGAGAACCAACCTGTTCCGGTATGTATTGTGATGACAAACCGGAAGTTGAGCCTTATGATGAAAATAAATTTTCAGGGCGTGAAAAATTTCCGAGAATTTTTGCGAGCAAGTTAAATTTAGCGGAAGAGCCGGAAAATGTTGACGGCGGAATTCAATTCAGAACTGCAGACGGAATACAATGGTTATTTAAGGTTGAAGATGAATCAGATGGTGATCTACCCGGGGATCATGGTTATGTTAAGGAATTAACTATTGATGTAAATCCAGACAATGAAAATGACGCTTATAAATGTACTTATGACGAAAATGACTGCTCAAGTCCGGAACAGTTTGTGTTTGAGATAGACAATGACGGCGGTATTACTCCGGTCGATCCTTTAGGGCAGGCTTTTCTTCGTAACCCTACTGAGATGAACTCTATGAGTAAAGATAAGGAAGCGGCAAATAATCTTGCAAAGGAAAAGAAATAAAGAAATTAAACTTTACCAACCTGATAATAATTAAATCCGAGTCGGTCCATATCAAAAGAGTTATACTGATTGCGTCCGTCGAATATGACGGGCGTTTTTAGTAATGATTTAATCTTGCTGAAATCCGGATTTCTGAATTCATTCCATTCTGTAAGAATAACAAGAGCATCAGCACCGGAGAGAGAGTCGTATGAGGATGCGGTACAAGAAATTTTATCCCCGAAAATTTTTTTTGCTGTCTCCATAGCTTTCGGGTCATATGCCGAAATTTCAGCGCCCAGAGAAAGCAGGCGGTTTATTACCGTAATAGACGGGGCTTCTCTCATATCATTTGTTTTAGGTTTGAAAGCTAAACCCCAGACTGCAAATTTTTTGCCTGTTAAATCCTCACCAAAATATTTAAGGATTTTCTGTATAAAATGTTCGCGCTGGTATTTATTTAGTTTATCAGCAGATTTTATGATATCACAGGGTATGTTATATTCATTAGCGGTATTAATAAGAGCTTTAACGTCTTTTGGGAAACAGCTTCCGCCGTATCCTATTCCGGGATAGAGAAATTTTGTACCTATACGTGTATCAGCGCACATTCCAAGTCGTACAAGATTTGCATCAGCACCTACTGCTTCGCAAATATTCGCGATTTCGTTTGCGTATGATATTTTTACTGCAAGAAATGAATTTGAGGCGTATTTTACCATCTCTGCAGACTTTTCATCCATTGTAATAATCGGATGCTGGTTTCTTACAAACTGGGAATATAAATCAACCATAATTTTTCTTGCTTTTTCGGAGCTGGTACCAATAATAACTCTGTCAGGCCTCAAAAAATCATCTACAGCAGCTCCCTGCTTCAAAAATTCAGGGTTTGATACTACATCAAAAGGATAAGAGGTCTGTTTATTTATAATCTCTTTTACTTTTTCTGCCGTTCCTACAGGTACTGTTGATTTATCCACAATGATTTTATACTCATTAATTGATTTTCCTATATCTTCTGCAACCTTAAACACGTATTGCATATCAGCAGAACCGCCCTCGTCCTGCGGTGTACCTACTGCTATAAAACATATCAGGGAGTTTTTTACCGCAAAATCAAGATTATCGGTAAAAGAAAGTCTGTTTTCTTTTACATTTGATTCTATCAGTTCTTCTAAACCGGGTTCATATATCGGAATAATACCCTTTTTCAGGTTTGCTAATTTCTCAAGATTATTATCAACACATATAACATCATTACCCATTTCAGCAAAACAGGCTCCTGCGACTAATCCTACATATCCTGTTCCGATGACGCAAATTTTCATTTATACAAACTCCTTAAAGTATTCTATTGTTTTTATAAGTCCTTCTTTTATATCAACTTTAGGTTCCCAGCCGAGTTTTTCTTTAGCAAGCGTAATATCAGGTTTACGCTGTGTCGGATCATCAGACGGAAGCGGTTTATATACAATTTTTGATTTAGAATTGGTAAGTTCAATAATTAATTTTGCAAAATCAAGAATTGTCCGCTCTGAAGGGTTACCTAAGTTAACAGGACCGATAAAAGAAGGATTTTCCATCATCTTTATCATGCCGGTGACTAAATCATCGACATAGCAGAACGAGCGGGTTTGCGAGCCGTCACCGTAAATAGTAATATCTTCACCTTTAAGCGCTTGTAATATAAAATTAGATACTACACGTCCGTCATCAGGAGCCATGTTAGGTCCGTAAGTATTAAAAATCCTTATTATTCTTATATCTACATTGTTTTGTCTGTGGTAATCCATCATTAAAGTCTCTGCGCAACGCTTACCTTCATCATAGCAGCTTCTTATTCCGATTGGATTAACATTACCCCAATAATCTTCTCTTTGCGGATGAACTTTAGGATCTCCGTACACTTCGCTAGTTGATGCCTGCAAAATCCTTGCTTTACAGCGTTTGGCAAGCCCTAACATGTTCATTGTGCCGAGAATAGATGTTTTGATTGTTTTTATTGCATTATATTGATAATGCGGAGGACTTGCAGGACAAGCCAGATTATAGATATACTCAACTTCTGCAAAATATTCCTTAGTGATATCATGTCTTACAAGTTCAAAGTTTTTATCCCCTAAATAGCGGGAAATATTACGTTTTGAACCGGTAAAGAAATTGTCCAGACAGATAACTTCATTACCTTCATCCAGTAATCTTGCGCATAAATGTGAACCTATAAAACCTGCTCCGCCTGTTACCAAAACTCTTTTCATTACTCACCTCTTAAATTTATTTTAACATAAATAGTTAAGTTTTATTAAAAAAAACTTTATTTCAGCTGATTTTTTGTTTACACTGTACGTGTATGGATAAGGAGGGCAATTTATGCCAAAGTTTAATTTAATGTCGTACATTATGCCGCCCGAGGATAAGATGTTTTTTACACTGTTTCAAAATAGTGCGGAAGTATGTAAAGAGACGGCTGTTATGTATGATGAGATAATGAAACACGGATTTTCCCAAGAAAAGAAAGAAAAGCTGCTGAAATTCAAGAAAAAAGGTTCGATTGCGATTAGGCTTACTTTGAAGCAGTTAAATAAAAGTTTTATTACCCCGTTAGAGAGAGAAGATATTCAGTATATTGCAGTTACATTAAATAAAATCAATAAAAGAATTATTAAAGCCTGTTTGAATTTAGAGGTGTACAGATTAACAACATACACCGAAGAAATGAAAGAACAGGCTTTAACATTAGTCAGAGCAGCGGAAATGCTCGGTGATATAATCAAAAACCTTAAAAAAGTCAGCAATGTTGAATTAATGACAGAATTAAATATTGAGATGAAAAAGCTTGAAACATACGGAGACGAAGTTCACAGACGTGCTATGTTTGATTTGTTTTCCGGAAAGTATGATGCTTTAGAAGTTATTAAACTCAGAGATATATACAAAGAGATTGAAAATGCTCTTGATGCTTGTTTCCACGTATCAGATACAGTTTTGAACGTGGCATTGAAGCAGAGTTAGGAATTAAGAAATATGAGTATTACAATATTATTATTAATAGCCGTAGTTGCAATAGCGCTTGTTTTTGAATTTATAAATGGTTTCCATGATTGTGCAAATGCTATAGCAACTGTCGTTTCAACAAAGGTTCTTGCTCCAAGGCAGGCTGTTTTATTCGGGGCAACGCTGGAATTCATAGGGGCTCTTACGGGAACGCATGTTGCAAAGACAATCGGAGCTGGGATTGTTAATTCGGAGATGATAACCTTAACTGTAATTTTTTGTGCGCTTCTGGCGGCTGTTTTGTGGAATTTACTGACCTGGTATTTAGGGCTTCCTTCAAGCTCATCACATGCCTTAATCGGCGGACTTTTAGGGGCAACAGTTGTGAAAGCCGGATTTAGCGCGGTACATTTTTCAACACTTATGGACAAAGTCATTATTCCGATGTTTACCTCACCGATGCTCGGATTTTGTACAGGCTTTATGCTGATGCTGTTTCTTATAAGGATTTTTTATAAGGCTAATCCGCAGTCGGTTAATAAAAAATTTAGAAAGCTTCAGCTACTTTCGTCCGGTCTAATGGCATTGAGCCACGGGTCAAATGACGCACAAAAAACAATGGGTATAATTACTCTGGCACTTTTAGCAGGCGGCGTTTTGCATAAAGCTCCGAATGGTGACTTTGAGATTCCGTTATTTGTAATTATAATCTGTGCTTTTATGATGGCTGCAGGAACCATGAACGGCGGCTGGAAGATTATTAAGACAATGGGGCATAAAATTATTAAATTAAAGCCTATTCACGGTTTTGCGGCAGAAACTTCCGCGGCCGGTTTGATTCTTACGGCTTCACACTTCGGAATCCCTTTGAGCACTACTCATGTAATCTCTACTGCAATTATGGGAGTCGGTTCTACTTTCCATGCCCATGCCGTTAAATGGAGAATTGTCGGGAATATTGTGACAGCCTGGGTGCTTACGATACCTGCCTGCATGATATTATCTTCAATAATTTATTATCTTATTTATAAAATTATATAATTGTTAATAATAGAAACGGGGCGGTTATATATTCTAACCGCCCCGTTTCTTCATTAATCATTCTATTTTTCTAAAGGAGCACCAATTCTATGGACTCTGATAAAGTTAGTTCTGCCTGTTATGAGTTTTGGGATGGAACCGATAATGATTATTCTTTCACCTTTCTTGAAATTAGTGTTTTCTAATATATAATCATTGATTTTTTCCAACAAATCCGCATCCAAAACGGTATCCCATTCTTTATGGTCT
>CALUPN010000096.1 GCA_944322625.1 Candidatus Gastranaerophilales bacterium
GGTCTGACTTCTTCGACCTCTTCGACTTCTAAGCCGCTCATAGTGAGTTCATGCGCAACCTGCGCCACATCTAAATCGCTTAAATCAACCAATTCATTTAACCAGTTTAATGAAATCTGCATACTTCCCTACCTCTCTGTTTTATTAAGTTTATTATATAACAAAAAGAGAAGAATAGGTAGCTTTATGCCAAATATTTCTGCAGTGTTGATTTATCGAAAACTTCTATGCTGTCTTTTGAGTGGATAAATATCAGGCAGGAAATCAAAGATTTGAATGACTGAAAATCTTCAAACGCGAGTTTTTGTCTTAAATCTGTCATATTATTTGCCATAAATTCCGTTATAACAACTTTATCATTATAGAAAAGTTCTGATAAGAACTCAAAAGAATCACGCGTTTTTATGCCTTCAAGGTAGATTATATCCGGAGATTGGAATTCTACATACCTAAGCGCCTTATCCATATTGAACCCGATATTTTCATTTAATTCGCACTGATTAACCCCTTTGAGTTCATACTTGGCAATAGATTCTATTGTCATAATATTTTTGCCGGATTTTGTGCTTTCCATCAATATAGAATAAATTATGTGGGTTTTTCCGCTCAATGGAGAGCCGCAGACTAGTATTATTCCCGGGGTTATAAGCGAGTTCTCAATAATACTTCTTTGTTTCTCATCACAGATAATTTTATCCAGGCTCATAGGCGGTTTATAAATCTTTAAAGAAATCCTCTCGCCCATAATTGTCGGGAATGAAGATACAGATGCTACAAGCATTGTGTTTTCGACCTTAAAACATAGTTTTCCGAGCTGCGGAATTTCGCATACCGTTGCATCAAGATTAGACAGTGTTTTTAGTTTTGATACAAACGCTGAATTCAAAATCGCCGGAATTGTTCCTTTATCCAGAATTTCGCCGTGTTTTTTGAATACAACTTTCAAACCTTCTTCCACCTGTTCAAAATTCAGCTCGTGAACTTCTTCAATGATTGCTTGTTTTAAAATCGCGCGGATTACATGTTGAATATGCTCTTCTCCGGCTTCTTCACGGTGAAGCTCCTCTGTCCAGTCAAAATCCTCGTCCTCTTCAGAGGTTAAGCTTATGCTGTCTACAGTATCTGCTACTTTATAATACTCGTCAATTTTGCGCATAATACTTGCTTCTGATGCGATTACCGGCTCGATTGAGCATTCTGCTGTCTCTATAACTTTATCTATAGCAAACAAATCCAGAGGGTCTGCCATTGCGACAGTCAAAACATCTTCTATCTTGAATAAAGGAATAATTCTATATCTTCTGGCGTCAGCAAATGATACAAACTTAAAACATTTTTCATCAGGCTGGTAATCTTCAAGATTGACATAAGGTATGTGAAGCTTGCTCTCAAGAAATTTTAAGAGTGTATCTTCTGCTAAAATTCCGGAGTTAATTAAGGCCTGACCTATATTAATCCGCTGTACATTTGCCAGCTCCTCTGCTTTTTCCAGCGTCTCATAAGAGACAATCCCGTCTCTTACCAGTTCATATTTAAGTTTTTCTAATGTTTTGTTTGTAATTGTTTCCATTTATCTCTATTCACTAATCACTATTCACTAGTCACTAATCCCCAAGATACTCTTTTACTTTCTTTACAATATCATCAAGTTCAAACGGTTTTGTGATATATTCGTTTACCCCGGTTTCTTCGCCAATCATTTTGTCTTCTAGCTGTGAACGCGCTGTTACCATTAAAATCGGAATATCTTTATACTTGTTGTCATATTTTAAAAGGCGGCTTATTTTATATCCGTTAATTTTAGGCATCATAACATCAAGTATTATCAAATCCGGCATGATTTCTTTTGCGAGTCTCAAGCCGTCCTCGCCGTTAAATGCTGTATAACACACGAAACCCGAAACCTCAAGCACGAATTTCAGGCTTTCTACAATATCCTGCTCATCATCTACTATAAGAATCTTTTTCATGCGTGTCTCCTTCAATGTCGTATGAATACATTATATCACATTTTCCGTATAAGTCCTTTTTTTGTTCAACTACTGAATCTATTTTTTTCTTCAAGAATTCAGCAGAAGGCTTGTCGCCGTCCATTAAGATTAATGACAGAGTTGTCATTGCTCCTTCTTTTTCTATAAGAGAATTGGTCATATATGTTTTATTTAAAAGATTGTTTTCTTTTAAAAGGTTTTCAATGACGCTGTTTGTTGATTTAATTTTAATAACAGCTATTGTTGAACCGTTAGAGCGTGCTTTTTGAACAAGCTGTTTTTTTATCATCGTAAAGTTGCTCTTGTCGTTTGCAATTGGTATTACAAAATAAAATCTCGACCCTTTATTAATTTCGCTGTCGCACCAGATTGCGCCGTTATGTGCTTCCATAAGCTGTCTTGCAATCGGAAGTCCTAAGCCTGAGCCGCCGACTTTTCGCGAAAGCGAATTCTCTATCTGGGCAAATTTGTCAAACACATGGTTTAAATCCTTGCGTTCAATCCCTATCCCGTGGTCTTCCACACAGACTTGAAGATAATTCCCTTGAAGCTTTTTAATGTCTTCTTCAAAACAGTTATCGTATTGCAGTTCTCTGGCATTCACGACTTTTGAAGTAATCTCGATTTCGCCAGCATCGGGGGTAAACTTGATTGCGTTTGAAACAAGGTTGGTTAAAACCTGCTCAAGACGGTTAGAGTCAGCGTAAACCTCAACGTTTTCATCAGACGGGATATATTTGATTGTGAGATTTTTTTCCTTAGCAACTTCTGTCAAATTGTTTTTCACATACTCAATAACCGGTTCAACCCTGATAAGCTCAAATTTGAAATCCATTTTCCCGGCCTCGATTTTGGAAATATCAAGCAAATCATTAATAATTCCGGAAAGTCTTATCGCGTTTCTTTTGCCCATGGAAACAAACTTTTCGATATTCTCTGTCATATCTCCGGCTTTGCCGCTTAAAATTATATCCATCGCGTTTTTGATTGCCGTAAGCGGGGTTCTAAGCTCGTGTGAAACAATCGAAATAAATTCGGATTTTAATCTCTCAAGTTTCTGGAGCTTTCTGTTTGTAGCTTTTAATTCCTGTGTAAATGATGCGCTCTGTAGCGGAATTGTTACCTGCTGTACAAGGGTTTGGAAGCAGGTAGCATCCTCGGTTGAGAAAGGTTTTTCACGGTAAATTTCCGTAAATCCGAAAAACTCGTCATTTAAGGTTATGGGCGCAAACATATTATCGTATTGCAATACAGAAAAATCATACTCCTGAATATTGTGTTTTATATTCTTTTCTATTTTCAAATTCCCGATTTTAATATCAATCGGAGGGTCTGAAAGAAGGGATTTGTAGCTTAGAATCGCTCTTAGTTTTAATGCTTCCAGCAGTCTGTCCGAAATCTTATATAAAGAATTGATGATTAAAACCGGCTCACGCTCGGAGCGGAACATAAGAGTACAGGAAAGCTCGTAGTTCAGAGACTTTTCAATTCCCTCGTTCATAATACTTATAAGCTTATCTTTGTCTAATGTTCCTGCAAGCTGGGAGCTTGTGTTGTATAAAACATTGAGCTGGTATAAGCTCCTTGCAAGCTCCTGATTGGATTTTGCCATCTTTAATAATGATTGGCGGGTTTTCAGGCTTGACTCAACTGTGGCAGAGAGGAGTTTCTTATCAATCGGAGTTTTTATAAACAGGTTCGCATTGTGCATTACATCCTTGTTATGCTCTTTTTCGCCGAGAATTAAAAGGATTACAACAGAATAGTGCTTAATTTTTCTGCATAAAGATTTTAGCTCAAGCTTTTCTATATCGCCGTCAACAATCACAACATCAGGCTCTTCAACTTCCAGCATGTCAAAAATCTGTGTCTGGTCGCCGGACACAATAATCTCATCATTAGGAAAAGTCTCCCTTACAGTCTGCTCTTTGTTATTATCCTCACTTACCAGCAATAACTTTGTCATAATATAATCATAACAAAAATAAGCGATAAAATACAATGACTGTTCTTGCTGAATAATAGTTCACAACGGTTCGAGTTAAGATTTCTTAACAAAATCTGACAATTGAGTCAATTATTTTTACTTAAACAACTTTATAAAACTATAAGGTTAAGTAAGGTTGAAAATTATTGAAAGTTAATACTGTTAAAAAAGCAATAAATGTCTTTGTGCCCAAAACCCCGGCTCAAAGGTTTATAGAAAAGCCGGAAATTATTTCTATTTTCCCTGAAGATTTTGGGAAAATAAAATACGTCCATAATGTTCTTGAGTACCGCCAAAAACAAATTACGCCGGAAGAAGTTTTGGCAATGTTTAGCGGCGGGAAGATTGGACCAAGTCATTTAAAATTAGAAATGCGCAGAATTAAAACCAGATTATTCTTAAAGGGCTTAAGAAACCTCAAATATTTCAAACAATGGCTGCATTCAGTAGATTTGTCAAGTAAAGTAACACAACAGGACTGCAAGGAAATTGCAGACTTTATGAATATGCATAACGGAAAATATATCAACACATGGAGAGGTTATACACTGACTGATGATATTCCGAATATAGAAAAACTTGCATTATTTGTGAGAAGCCTGAAACGAATTGAAAAACTTGAGTTTTATAAAAATCTAAAAGAATCCGATTGGGAAAATTGTATAGATGGTATTATTAACAAACCCAAAGATGTTATACACCCTCTTATGGAATACAAATACGATTCCAGAGATATAAATAACTCAATAACCAATAAAAAATTCACTCCTAAAATATTGGATAAAATAAATAAAATAAAGAACTTTTTAGACGGTCAGCACCTAAAAAATGACATGCGGGTCTACCGAGGAGAAGGCAGCTTCGGAGTTTTTGAGTCTGTTGTTTTAGACGAGAAGAATCATACAACTCTTCGACCTATTCTGAAAAAGTTTACGGAAGAGATTGAAGATGGGCTTAGAAGTGATAAAGAAATTGATTGGTTTATAAAAAATCGTATGTTAAAAAAATATGTTACTCAAGAACGATTTATGTCAACAGCAATCGAACCTTCAGCGATTGAAAAGTATGCAGAAAAAGTTTTTTGGGATATAAAAGTTCCGGCAAAAAGCAAAGCTTCAATGATAGAAAGCTATAATGTAGAGCGTGATTCGGAAGCAGAGCTCTTAATCCAGAAAATGTCCCAATTGTTAATTAAGGAGGCACGCTATGACAGGCCACATAAGCGATGGTACCTGAAAGCCGAATTAAAACAGGATTAAGTTGAAAAAGACGCTATTTAATGATATAATGCAAAGGAGGTAAGTGTAATGCAAATCAATCAAATACAGCCAACTACATTTGGACAAAAACCTATATTGAAGCAGATGAAATATAAACTTGGTTTAGCAGGAATGCTGCTATCAGAATTAGGTTATGCTGCTAAAGATATTTTTGTTCCCAGAAAAAAAGTTTACGTCAATGTAGGCGGAAAGATGATAGATGAAAGAGATTTACCTAACAGTGTTTCCGGACCTAGTGATGTTAAAGGCGGGATTAAATGGGGTGATATTATCTTTTCACCTGAAGATGAGGCAAAACTAAAAGATATGAAATATGATGACTATGTTAAATATAGCAGCAAATTAATAGAAGAAGGTAAATATACATTAAGTGAACCGAAATGATAGGTAAGTGTAATGCAAATCAATCAAATACAGCCAACTACATTTGGACAAAAACCTATATTGAAGCAGATGAAATATAAACTTGGTTTAGCAGGAATGCTGCTATCAGAATTAGGTTATGCTGCTAAAGATATTTTTGTCCCCAGAAAAAAGGTTTATGTCAATGTAGGCGGTAAGATGATAGATGAAAAGGGTAAGATGGAAGTTACTTAAATCATCTTTAGGCGATATCTCAAACTTTAAGAAATGGAGACATTCGGTTAGTCTGTCAAACAAGCTTACAGAAAGCGATTTAGTAGATATTGCAGATTTTATGAATATGCATAATGGAAAGTTCATTAATATTTGGCGCGGAACAACTGCCGGAGATAATATTCCAAATATAGAAAAGCTTGCACTTTTTGT
>CALUPN010000097.1 GCA_944322625.1 Candidatus Gastranaerophilales bacterium
GGAGAAATCAGAGCCGTTAATAATATTGAAAAAAGAATAAATGAGGCTCAAAAACTCGGGTTTAAAAGAATTATTATTCCTGCTTCAAATGAAATTCAGGAAGAATTTAAGGGAATCGAAATCATTAAAGTTAAAAGAATTCTTGAAGCAATAACCCGCGGAGTTGCCTATGGTAATTGATGCGCATGTTCATATCGGAAAAGCTTTTTGGGGTGATTTTTCACCGGAATTTTTATTAAGTATTATCGGAGAGAATATCGGAATTTGTTCTAACCTTGAAGCTATCGACAGTTATACGGGTAAAGATGAACTGCAGGCGAATATGGATATGCTGAAAGCTGCGCAAAAATACCGCCGGATAAAACCGCTTATCGTATGTCAGGCTGAAAGAACAAGAGATAATCATGTCGTGAAATATCTTTTAAGAGAATATTCCGACATTGTCGGGTTAAAATTTCATCCTGAGTTTACTAAACTTCCTGCAACTTCCGAAAAGTATGATAAATATCTGGAACTCGCAAGAGAATTTAAAAAGCCCTGCCTGTATCATTCAGGTCATATCAAATCTAAATATTCTTCTCCTCTTTTAATATATGAAAAAGCAAAACAGTTTCCTGATGTTCCGATAATACTCGGACATCTTTCAACGAGTCCTGCAGAACTCCAGAAAATAGCAATAGATATAATTGTAGAATCTATCGAAAAAGAAACGGCAGAGCTGTATGCGGATTTATCTTGGGTAAGCGCAGATACTGCAATAAAACTTATTGAGGCTTTAAAAAATACATCTAAAGGTGATTTTACAAACCGCATAATGTGGGCATCCGATGCGCCCGTAGGCGGCGAAATCAACCAGAGAAAAGAGCTTTATGACAGAAATCTTAATCTTTTCAAAGTAAAAATTCTTGAACATTTTAAAGATGAAGATTTATTGAATAAGCTTATGTATAAAAATGCAAGAGAATTATTCAATTTTTAAGCCGTTTTTTTTCTGTTTTTGTTCATCTCCTGAAAATCTTTCAGTCCGACCTCCCAGCTGTCTTCATATTTAAAATCTCTGGAGGCAATTTCATCCGGAAGTCCGGCATGATGTATTTTAGGTAAAAGGAATTTTTCACTCAACTCAATAGGTGCCGCTATATCATCATCAGAGTCCTGGCATTGAAATACCCCTTCACCGTTTGGTAAAGTTTTATATCCGACAATTGTAATTTCA
Organism: Candidatus Gastranaerophilales bacterium; assembly: GCA_944322625.1. Classification (GTDB taxonomy): domain Bacteria; phylum Cyanobacteriota; class Vampirovibrionia; order Gastranaerophilales; family Gastranaerophilaceae; genus CAG-196. Next base: position 1,217 of record CALUPN010000097.1, read on the forward strand.
TGACCTGCCAGCTTATTATCATTTGTCGGATCCGGCCAGGTATAACCGATTATAATATTATGCCCCATTTTTAACGTATCAAGAAGCTCTTTTTTTATTGTTCCAAAATCTTTCTCATAACCTGCCAATCTGCCGTTTTCATCAACTATCTGATAAGTTACTGACGTAGTATTTTTATCTTCTACGACAGATTCCACATATGTCTTTTCAAAATCAATTAAACCGCCGTCCTCTTGCGTCCATGCGTTTGGTGCTCTTTTATCCGTAAGTGAATTATAAGTTTGTTGTGAGCCTAATTGCATAAGAGTAGATTGCATAAGAACATCAATTATTGAACGTTCGCCTTTATCACGGTGATGATTTTGAATACGAGCACGGATAATTGCATTTTTATCAGGTTTCAATAAAATTTCCGCCGTATTGAAATCTTTCATCACATGCGGAGTTTTAAATTTAGTGATAAGCCAAATTGCATCTGAAGATTTTTCAGAAAGATTATCCATTTTAATTGTCTTCTTTACTTCATTTTGAGGAGATGTCAGACCTTCTACCATCCTAAAAAATTCTGCAGTGTGTTTTGTCGCTAAATCAAATTCAATACTTGCAGCAGGACAAGTTCCGGTATGCATATTATCCAAATCCCATTTAGCTTTTGCTATATCATTCGGGTTTTCCGACAAATTCGTAATAAGCCCGATAATCTGCCTTTGATATTCTTTCGGAATATCTTCGCAAGTTTGTGTTATCACATAAGGATTTGCCAAAATATCCAAGCACTCTTTCAAAATTGTTATTTTATCCAAACCCGGATCTCTTTCTTCGGTTATTATTTTATACAAATTATCAAGAACGGTACTCTTATCATTTGAATTATCTTTTAAAAGCAAACCTGATTTCAAGGCATATTCCAATTTTTTTCTATAAGTCAAATCTAATTCATTCGACAGAGCATTATATTTTTTGCGCTCATCTTTTGTTGTCAAAGAAGTCCTAACCGTAAGTGCAGATGTGTAAGCCTGGGCCTTGAAAGTTGCCTGAGAACTATTTCCGACATCAATAGGAACCGAAACGGCATTACAGGCGGCAGTCTTAAAATTTACTCCGCTTGCTTGAGAAATATTCAAATTTGGAAAATTCACACCAGCCATATACATATATAAAAACATTAATTAATAAAAACTTGCTCTAATGTAAAGATTTGTAAAAATATCAATCAAAAATTAAAGTTTTCCCTTCGCTTTGCCGTTAAAAACAATATAAGATTTATAAGGTAATATTAATGGATGGTGGAAATAAAGACCTTCTTAAACTTTGGAACGGCAAAACCTTAAATTTAAAAGATTTTGTTAAAAACCTCAGAAAAGAAGATATAAATACAGAAGAATTAAAAAACATATTTAACATTGCTGATACAAACCAAGATAATATTATCAACAATGAAGAGTGTTCAATATTTGCTCAAAAACTTTTGACATATGCCGGCAGTGATAATAATCTTTCTGAAACCGAAGCAAACAAAATGCTTACGGACAATTTCGGCAACAATAAATTTCACCCCGAACAACTTTTAGATTTTATTTCCATACTTATACCGTCTGAAAACAAAACTACAGAGAACACACAAAACAGCACTGATTTTAATACCTGCATAGAAGATTTAAAGAATAATCCGGAATACACACGCAAAACTTTGGTTGATATATACGGGTACCCCTACCAAATGATATATGCAAAAGACAAGTTAGTCGGAATTATCAGCAGAAATTCTATAAAATTTTATACTGAAGAAACAAAGGGCCAAATCTATTCCCTTAACGGTGAATATGAATGCGACTTTGAACAAGCAAAAAACGAAACGGTTAACGCCGGCGAAGCTATACCCGAAAAACGTTACTACAGCGACGGCTGCATAGTAGAATGTGATAAAAACGGAAATACACGAAAATTCGATAAAGACGGCAATCTCATAGAAACAGTTTACACTGAAGTCAAAGACGGAGTACAAACCGAAACTACCATTAATTACCAAAATGACACTACACGTGTACTCAATTCTTCTGTTGACGGAGTTATGTACAAAGGCACGGGTGAAAGCAAAACAGTCTTATATAATATTTACACAGACTTGGAGCGAGACGGAAGAATTACACTTCAAACCCGTGAATATCCGGACGGAAGAATTATAATAGGTACACCTGCTAATTTTACCGCAAATCTTACCGACGCACAAAAAGATGCTATTGCTTCAGATTTTATAGGAGCTGTTAAGGATGACATTTCAAAGGCTCTGCAAATCCTGAAAGATTATAATGCCGGAAAGGGTATGCTCGGTTCCGCAGCACAGTTATTTATGCGGGACGACTCTACAGCAGACGCTAAAATTGCACATTATGAAGAGCTGCTAAAAAAAATAGAGAACCTTAAAAATATACCTGAAACTGAACTTGAAACGGAATTAAAAAGCATTTTTGGTGAGAATTTTAACTATAATATTGCATATGCATTTTCTCAAATAAACAAAAAATTAAGCGAAGCCGTCAGTTTAACTCAAACAATTAATGCAATTGATACCGTACTACAAAACGACAGTGTACTTACACTAAAAATCCCTGAAAACAAAAAACCGATGCTGAATATTCTGCAAAACCGGATGGAAGCACTTCCGGGTATACAGAATTCCGCTTTTCAAAAAAGACGGCATAGATTATTCTGATAAACTTAAGCTTATAGACAAACTTAATCTTAACATAGCCCAAAAATATATTGAAACAGTCGAAAACCGGAATAATATATATATAATAACGAAAATTCCTGGTACAGAAACATCAGACCTTAAACCTTTATGGAAAATCGGAGCACAAAACCTTTCAAAAGAGGACAGACTTGCCGCCTTTCAGGATTTGCAGAAACTGACAAAGGCCGGTTTTACCGACGACAGTATAACAAATTCAAACAGACTGTGGTACGTAAATGATGAAAATAAAATTATTATTCCCGTATTTGAATATTTAAGACCGATAAATTCCGATGAATTACCCAAAGATATTATTGAAAAATATTACAATATATTATTCACATAAGTCCTCAACTCGAATTAAATAAAATAATCCTACAAGTGTATTTTATTTTTCAGGATTATAAAATATAATCATATAATAATACAAATATGAGTACATAAAGATGGTTTTTGTAATTCTGATATCAATAGTTTTTGTTGCGGAGCTTATAATAGCTTTCACAATAATATTTCATCTTGCAAAATTTGATAATCAGATTAACCAAGCAATACTGTTTTTGGGAAATGCTAATCCCAAAATTAAAGAACTATCGGTATTAATACATAAAATATCAGAACAAATATCAGAATTAGTCCCCATATGGGTAGAAAATTTAAAAAAAGAGCGGGATAAAATTATCCTTAAACAAACTAAGAGTCTAATGACTGCCATATTGTTTTGGTGTATTAATATAAAAGTAATAAGACGTATAACAAAAACAAAAATTGCAAAAGCCGCCTGGAAGGGTTTAACCCTTATCGGAAATATGTTATAATACGTATGTTGTAGATGAAGATAAGAAAAGAGGTAATAAATTATGAGCAAAGAGAAATCTTCCATCGGATTCGGAATTGGTCTTTTGGCCGGTGTGATAGGCGGAATTGTAGCAGGCGTATTATACGCACCGCGTCCGGGCTCTGAAATGAGAGAAAAACTAAAAGATACTGTTTGTGATTTAGCGGAAAAACACTCTCCTGCAGTTAATGAAGCAAAAAGACAAGCATTAGAATCTATTGATTTATTAAAATACAAACTTGAAAAACAATATAAGAAATTCGGCAATATGCTTCGTTCAAAAAAAATGCGTAAAGCAAAAGAACTTGAAGATGTTTCTGATGATTATGATTTTTAAGTATCATACAAATATATAAAAGAGAGAAAATAAGTTATGGAAACAGCACAATTATACCAAAGTCTGACTTTTTTAGCATATGCAACCGGAGTAATTGTTATTCTGGTAGGAATTATGCTTATAAAAGTATTATTTGATTTATCAAAACTTACAAAAAAGGTTGATGAAACCGCTGAAATTGTTAAAACAGAATTAACTCCGACATTAAAAAATATTAATAAATCGGTTGAAATAGTAAGCGGAATTATAATAAAAACCGATGAAGGCATCAATAGAGTAAAGGAAGCTATAAAAAACTCTCCTTTAAATATATTGGGTAAATTAACAAGCATAACAGGCAGTGTAGCAAAAGGGTTTGCAAGCGGCTTATGTTCGGCTTTTAAAATATTCGGTAAAAAGAAGTAAATCTATCCGGTAATAAAAAAAATCATAAATACGGTTAAACTACAAAAGAAGGAGAAAATATCATGTCAGTAACAAGATTTTTAGCAGGTTTTGCAATAGGAGCAGCCATCGGCGCAGTAGCAGGGATTTTATTAGCACCAAAATCCGGTGCGGAAACAAGAGAAATGCTTGGAGATATGGCATCCGACATGGCAAAGAAAACTGATGAAACAGTAAAAGATATTCAAAGAAAAGCAGATCATTTAATCTCTGACGCACAGGAAAAAAGCGAAGAGATTATGAACAAACTTCAAGATCTTTTAAATAAACAAAAAGAAGGTCAAGAAGCATAATTTGAATATTAATTAGAGAAAAGAAGCTGATTAAATAATCAGCTTCTTTTTTGTTTGACTTATAAAGATGTTTATATTATTATTTTTTTGTTGATAGTTAAATATCCGCTTGCCCTTGTGGCACTCTGCCGAACAAAAGGTGACTTAATGTCACGTTTTGTGAGAGGGGAGGTAGAC
>CALUPN010000098.1 GCA_944322625.1 Candidatus Gastranaerophilales bacterium
ATTTTGATTATTCCAATTGCCTGGCTGTAAGTGATAATGGAGACGATGATGACGGAAGAGGCGAAGACGACGAAAACAACAGAGGGGATGATGTTATTAATGTCGAAGATTGCCTCGCTAATACAGACTTTTCTACACTTGCTTCAAATGCAACGGAAATTTGCGGATTAACAATCAATCGTTATATGCTAATTACTAACAGTGGTTCTTTCGGCGTTAGACTTACATATCCTGCAGCTTCTGAATTAAACTATAACCCTAAATTACGTATTTCATACTTAGCAAACTCCACAAACGGGGGAGCTGACAGCGGTTTAGGCTTTAATAATAATCCGTCAAAAGTAGAATTTAGAGAAGAATATGGCAGTAATACCGGAGTTTCACATCCGCAAGTTTCGTGCAAAATAAGCACAAGTGTGAGTGAATGTAATATTTCGCTTCCGGATGCCGTACGAATATTGCGGGAATCATCGGGCTATAAGATGAATTCTTTTCAAATAGATGCTGAAAACAATATGAACACGATAAAGCCTTCACATGATAATAAGTATTATTATGTCTATGCTCGCAGAAATCTGGTTACAGGTGCTATAGAAACTCTATATTAAACTTGATAATTTACTAAACTTAAATCGTTTGTATTTTTCATGTTAAAATTTAATATATGAAGATTGCGTTTCTGCCTATTGATAATCGTCCGGTTTGTTATAATCTGGCAAAAGATATTGCAGTAATAGACGGTGATATAGAACTTTTTATTCCTCAGCGGGAATTTCTCGGAGATCTAACAAGGACCGCAAATATTGAAAGCCTCCTTCTTTGGCTTGAAAACTTGCCGGAAGCAGATACTCTGATTTTATCGTTAGATACAATAATATATGGCGGGCTTATACCTTCAAGAAGATGTCCGGAAAGCTTTGAGGAACTTAAAAGCCGAACAGAACGACTTAAACCGATTTTAAAAAATAAAAAAGTTTTAGCCTTTTCAAGCATAATGCGCATTTCTAATAATAATTATAACGAAGAAGAAAAAGAATACTGGAAGGATTGGGGCAAAAAGATTTTTGAATACTCTTTCTCCGGCGGAAAAAATAAGAGTGATATTCCTGATGAAATAATAAAGGACTACTTAAATACAAGAAAGAGGAATTTTGAAATAAATAAACTTTATCTTGAATGGCAGAAAGAGGGTTTATTTGATACTCTGATTTTTTCTAAAGACGATTGTGCCGAATGCGGTTTTAACGTTGAAGAAGCAAAAGAGCTGGAGCGTCTTGGCGGAAGAACAAAAACCGGTGCAGATGAAATTCCGCTCTCTCTGCTTTCACGCGCGATAGAAAAAGAGATTGCAATTTATCCCGAATTCACCGAGCCTGAATATAAAAATTGTATTTCTAATTATGAAGACGTTTCGATTGAAAAATCCGTACTCGGACAGATTGAACTTGGCGGGTTTAAACTTGCAAAATCTAAACAAGAAGCGGATATCATTCTTGTTGTTAATAACTTTATTGAAAAGCAGGGCGAACTTGTGATGGAATGGGATACAAAACCTTATTCAAAAACATTCACCCCGCCTGATAAACCTTATTGTATAGCGGATGTAAGGTTTGCAAACGGAGCGGATAATGCTTTTGTTAAACAGGTTTTAGAAAAAACGGATTTTAAGAATTTTTACGGCTACGCAGGCTGGAATACAAGCGCAAATACGTTGGGCAGTCTGCTTGCAGGGGTAAAAGTAAAATGGGGGGCAAAAGAATATAATGAATTTGCCTTTAAAAAACTGCAATTCATAAGATTTCTTGATGACTGGGCTTATCAGGCAAATGTCAGGAAGCAAATAGAATCACTTTGCGATATTAAAGCATTGATGAAACCTTATGAAGCTGAACTTTTCAAAATCTTTGACTGTCAATTCTCCGAACCAATCAAATATACTTACCCCTGGAACAGGAAGTTTGAGATAGAAATTATGTTTTAAGCGATAAAAAAATGTTAACAATTCTGGAATACTCTATGCCAAATAATCCAAAATAGCTCCGCCGATTTCTTCGTTTGGATCAAAAGGGCTGTTTTTAGGCGGATTTACTGAATTTCTGATTAGCATTGCGCATAATGGGCCAAAAGCATCCGGAATTTTAGTTTTGCGATAAATTCCTGCTAAAAAAGTTTGTATATAGGGAGATGTCGTATTATTATAGCCGGATAAGACCGGATATAGTTCACTTACCCTCTTATCGCCTTCATCAAGCATTAAGTTAAGTGTATATAAATCTTCCAAAACTTCATCTTCTGATTTGGGATTCTCAAGCGAAGCTTTGATTTCTCCGAGTGATTTGCGTTCTTTAATATCAAAAACACAGTAATTTCTATATTGATTCGGATACGATACAGTCATATCAAAAGTTTACACTAAAAAAGATAAAATATAAAGCTCCGAGAGTAAGCGCCGGCACATAAGGAAGATAGTTTCTGTTCTCCTCCTGCTTTATATTTTTAAGTATTGAGATTGAAAGCAAAATCCCCAGAAGGATTAATACCCCCATCATCCAGTAATTCATCCATAATTTACAGTAGACAAGTCCCGCCAGTACAAATAACACCGACAAAATACAGGTAAGTTTGTTGCCATTTTTATACTGGTTATATAAAAACATCGGCACGATAAAAATCATAGATGCAATAAGTCCGTACAAAAGAACCGGAAGTATATTCTGTACTCCAAACATTGCCCCGAGAGCCCCCGCGACGTAAGTATCCGCCTCACCCATGGCTCTTGTTCCCGCAAATACGTAACCTAATCTTGCAATAACTTCAAGAATAACAGCTCCTGCTGTCAGGCCCAGAATTGAACTTACTAAGCCATCCATGCCTGTTTGGATAAAATTATATAAAACTCCGGTTACTCCGATTGCAATTGCAATATTGCAGTCAACAAGTTTTGCTTTTAAATCTGTTGCAGTCATTATGATAAACCCTGAAAGCCAGAATATTACGAACAAAGTTTTCCAATCAACACCGAATTTTAAAAATGAAACCCCAAACAAAAGCATTGTTAAAAGCTCGATTATCGGGTATTGAATGCTTATTTTTTCTTTACAGAAATAACACTTGCCCCTTAGCAGCACATATGACAACAGCGGAATATTATGCCACCAATACAATCTATTCCCACATTTTGGGCATTTAGAGGGAGGGAATATAATACTTTCATCGCTTAAAGAACGCAATATTACTACATTAAAAAAACTTCCGAGACAAAGCCCGATTACACATATCCAGAATAATATATAACATTTAAATTCCATCAGAATTTTCCTCAACATTATCTGCAATCATTTTATATAGCAGGCTGAAAGATTTTTTTAATTTTCTTGAAATTTGCATTGTTGTAAGGTTTTTAATTTTAGCAATATCTTTTTGGCTCATATCTTCGTAGTAATAAAGCTTTACTATTTCTCTGTATTCATACGGAAGTTTTTCTATAACATCTCTTAAAATAATTTTTGTGTCTTGAAGCTCTCTGAATTCATTATAATTTTCTTTTGCAAGCATTTCTTCATATCCGAGATTGTCATTGTCAGCCAGATAAATTTCTTCTAAAGAAAGAGTTGACTTTCTTCTGTCAGCTTGTATAGCTGTGTCTACATCTTTTTTTGAAAGCTTGAGAGCATCGGCAACATCATCATTAGTAAGTTCATTTAATTCTTCTAGAGTAAGATTTTTAGTAAAATTATTAATACGATAAGTAAGTTCCTGAATATGCCGCGGAACCCTTATAGTATTTAATTTATCTCTTAAATAATGTTTCATCTCGCCGATAATAAAATATCCTGCATAGATTTTAAAATTATCATTTAATTCTTTTGAATATGTATCAATAGCTTTCAAAAGACCGATAGCACCGGCTTGAACCAAATCATCGATAGGGTCTGTGGAACGTCTTGCAATTGTTTTTGCAATATGTTTGATTACAGGAAGCATTCTTGTTACAATGAGAGCTTTTGCCCTTGCTTTTTTATACTTATCAATGCCGGAATGATATTCTATAAGCCATTCATCAATAAGTTTATATGTATTATTTTCTTTTCTTATTCCTGCCATAAGTTATATGGTAACATGACAAACACTTATTATCAATTTTAGCTTTTATAAATAAAATACTATATTTATAAGAAAATCTGCAATCAGCATGTATACAGTAGAAAGAACCGCTGCTCTTGTTGTTGATTCTCCGACATCTTTAGCACCGCCTCTTGTTTCATACCCTTGTGTTGCACAAACAAGTGCAATAAGAATTCCGAAAACTGCACCTTTGAATAAACTAATATAAATATCTCTGGTACTTAACCACAGCCAGACAGATGTAATATATCTTGCCGGATGCAAGTGTATTGTCGCAAAGGAAACCAATAAACCGCCTAAAATTCCAACGACTTCCGCAATTAAAACAACCATTGGAACGGTTACTGCAGCAGCAAGAATTCTCGGAGAGAAATAATAACCGACGGGGTCAACTTTTAATGTTTTTATTGCATCAACCTGAGAAGTAACCTGCATATTTGCAATTTCGGCAGAAATCGCAGTTCCGGCCCTTGCGCCTATAGCAAGGGCAACAAAGCCAGGAGCAATTTCTCTTATCATAACAATTGCAATAGAGCCGCCTACATAAGCTTCCGCTCCAGACATAAGAAATTGTTTGGAAACCTGTATCGCAATAACCGCAGCCGAGACAAATGCTATAACAAGAGATATTACAAGCGAATCGTAACTGATTGATGCGGCTTGCGCTATTACATGTTTCACTCTGGAGCGTCCCGTTATCAAATAAACAAACGAGAGCCACAAATACTGCATACATTTACCGAAAAAACTAATCATAAACAGGCGTACACCAATCCTTAAACTTTTCGACTTTACCTTTTACCACATCATAATACAAAGTCTGTATTTGTCTTGTAATCTCTCCGGTTTTTCCGTCTCCGACCTTTCTGTGGTCAATACTTTCAACCGGAACAATCTGTGCTCCGGTTCCGCAGCAGAAAACTTCATCCGCAAGATAAAGTTCAGTTCTGTCTATCGAGCGTTCTTTAACCGGAATTCCAAGTTCTTGAGCAAGTTCTTTTACCGTGTTTCTTGTCACTCCGACCAGAATATCATCTGTAGCAGCAGTAGTGGTCAAAACTCCGTTAATTACCAGAAAAATATTCATGGCAGAGCCTTCCGTCACTTGACCCGATTCGGATAAGACAACCGCGTCATCAAATCCGGCTTCGTGCGCGTCTGTTTTTATCAGCGCGGAATTAGCATAAGCACCGCTGATTTTGGCTCTCGGCGGGATTGCATTATCAGAAGTCCTTCTCCAGCCGGAAACACACAATTTTAATCCTGCCCCCTCGTCAAAATAATCCCCGAACGGGGTTGTAAAAATTAAGAAAGAATCTTCATTATCAGTCAAAGTCGGGCCGACTTTTATGGAGGATTTGTAAAGAGTCGGTCTTATATATACATCTGTTCTGTATTCATTTTTTCTCAACAAATCACACGTAATTTTACAATATTCTTCGAGCGTGTAAGGGCTCTTCATCCACATGACCTTTGCACTTCTTAAAAGTCGTTCGAAATGTTCTTTTACTCTAAATACGTATAGTTGGTTTTCTTCTTTATTATAATATGCTCTGATTCCTTCAAAAACCGATGTACCGTATAAAAAAGCATGAGTTCTGACGGGTAAAACCGCCTTGTCTGCCTCAACATACTCTCCGTTCATAAAAACAAATTCGCTCATTGAACCAAATCTCCTGTTTTATAAATTATACTACATGAATTTATCCTCGCGCAGGCCATGTAAACTTTTGTAACAAATTGCCGCAAAAGATTAAAGTTTTCGAAAAAAATGCCGTTAATAGAGAATGTAAGATAAATAAGAATAAGGAAGGGAAAACAGAAGAAATGGCTGAAATTCACGGTTATAGCGCTAAAGCACTCATAAATTTATTCAGGAAACCCGAAAGTGATGAAGG
>CALUPN010000099.1 GCA_944322625.1 Candidatus Gastranaerophilales bacterium
TGCTAATAAAAGCAATAAATGAATGCCAACATACGACAAATCAATCAATAATAACAAGAGTAAAGCATCATCTTGCTAACAAATTTGGCAAGCTGAAGACTCTTGCAAAAGATGTTTTTGAACGTGAAGAACAACAATATTTAATTATTAATGGTAAAAAGATTAAGGAAAAAGATTTACCCAATTCTGTCACGGGGCCGAGTGGACATTAAGGGTTTTAAATGGGGAGAGCTTATTTTTTCCCCTGAAGATGAAAATAAACTTCAGCAAATGAAAGGGCGTGAAGGTATAGAATACGTAAAGAAATTAATATCTGAAGGGAAATATAAATTCGGAGAAGCAAAATAAATATAGACTTGGTAAAAGCAGGTGGTAGGTAAGATGCAATAAATCACAGATTTACCACATCAAAAACTTATGCAGAGCTAATTCTATGTAGACAATAGCTCAAAATGGTTTTTGTTATAGGAAATAAGGCCTTCTTTTTGGAGTTTGGACAGCTCAAAACTCATGGCGCTTCTGTCTACATTCAGATAATCCGCTAAGTCCTGACGGTTAAATTGTATATCAAAACTGTTTGAATGTTTCTTTTGGGCTTCGTTGGAAAGATAAGTCAGAAGTTTATCACGGATTGATTTTTGTGAAACATTCTCTATTTTTTGAATGAGTTCAATATTTTCCTTAGATAAAATCTGGAAAAGATTATTGATGAGAATTTTGTGTCTTGTGCAGGCATTCTGGCACATAGAAGTACATTTTTCATAGCTTAAAACCAGTACCAGCGTATCTTCTACAGAAATTGCATCAATGTTAGCTTCAACATCTTTTGAGCCGACAAACGAGAGGGCAAGGTTTTCATTTTTCCCCAGACGTGAAATTATAATTCTTCTTCCCCAGTAAGAGTCCTTTTCAATATTAACACCGCCTGACAAAATAAGATAGATATTAGATATCATATCTCCCTGTCTTATAATCATGTCGCCTTTTTCATATCTGCGTATTCGTGCATGAAAACACTCAAGAAGCCCTTTTAATTCTTCATCGTTCATGCCGTAAAATACGGGAGAAGTTTTTATCTGATTATAAAAATTTTCAAGCTTTTCCATAATAAAATTATAAAACAAAAAAATATTTTTATTTTTGTTGTATAAACAACAGAAATGTTGTTGAACATGGGTTATACTAAAAATGTGAAAAGTTAATATACAAAAAAGGAGATAAAATTATGACAACTCAGCAAGAAGAAAATTTAATCAACTTATTAGACGGATACGTAGAAAAAGGCGGTCATCACCTTAATGTAAACGTATTTAACAGGGATACTTTATTAGATGCGCAAAAACATCCTGAAAAATATCCGCAGCTAACTGTAAGAGTATCAGGATATGCTGTTAACTTTATTAAATTAACTAAAGAACAGCAGGATGACGTTATATCAAGAACATTCCACAGTTCTCTTGCCGGGTAAGACGGAAAAGCGGTGAGGATTCATCCTTTCTCTGATTATCTCTCTTCGACCAAATAACACAATGCCTTTTTCGGGTGCTTAAATAAAAGCACCCTTTTATATTACATTGTTTTGTTTTCCGCCGGATAGGAATACTTCTATGTTACTCATTGTAGTATTTAAAATTCTATGTATTGCTTCTTTAGAATTAAACGCTGTATGCGGTGTAATAATAACATTATCAAGCTGAAAAAGGCGTGAATTAATAATAGTCTGCTCCAGAGTAAACTTATCAAGGCGGTTAATTCCGAACATATAATCGAAATCCGTCATAGTTTCCTCATTTTCAAGTACATCAAGCCCTGCGCCTGCGATTTTTTTGTTAACTAATGCATTAAATAGAGCCTGCGTGTCGATTAATTCCCCGCGTCCGGTATTAACAAGTATTGCTGTTTCTTTCATTTTGTCAAAACTTTTTTCATCAAACATATGGTAATTGTCTTTTGTAAGCGGAGCGTGGATTGATATAAAATCGGATTCCTTAAGCAGTGTATCAAAATCAACATATCTAACGCCGTATTTGTCTTTCATCTCATCTTTTTCGTATTTATCGAAAGCAATAATATTCATGCTAAGGCCGTGTGCGATTTTAGCAAAAGCCGAACCTATTGCACCAAGTCCTACAATACCAACGGTTTTTCCGCATAATTCCGTGCCGATAAGGTTTGCCGGTGAAACACGCGAATTTTTGTATTCCGAATAAGAAACAGTAACTTTTCTGCAAACATCTAAAAGCAGCGCGAGAGCAAATTCCGCAACTGTAATGTTACCATAATTCGGGGAATTAACTACCTGAATATTATGTTCTCTGCAATAATCTAAATCAATATGGTTAAATCCTACAGAGCGCAGAGCTATTAATTTGAGGTTTTTAAACTGTTCCAAAACTTCTTTGTTTACTCTTGATGTTGTAAAAACCGAGATTACATCAGCATCACTATATTTTAAATCAACCGGAGCTAAATCATTTAAAGGCTCATTTACAAGTAAATAATTATATTTACCGTCATTTGCCTGTTTTAAAAACTCTTCCTCATAGCTTTCTACATCAAAATACACTATTTTCATGATATTTCCCTCCGTTTTTATTTATTATAAAACAGAAGAGTCCATATTTGTATACCTGACAGGAATACCCAGAAATTTTAAGACTTTTTTATTCTTTTTAATCATTTTTTCTCTGACAAGCGGAATACCAAAGAAAATAACCTTTTTATTATGCTTACCCCAAGACAATTTAAAAAACTTATCACTCTTTTTTCTGAACTGCCAGTTAAATGCTCCTGAATTTTTTAAGATTTTAAAAAGTTTTTCACCATCTTTTTTTGTTTTCATGTAATTCAGAGCATCATCCATAACAATTTTCAAATGCTTCTTTTTTAATTCTCTGTTTTTATCTTTATTCATATTTGAAGTTATAGAAGCTGAATTTACTCTATACATTACACCGGTATCTCTCAGAGTAGAAAATTCGGGCTGGCAGGATAAAATTTTCAGGAAAAATCCGTTATCTTCAAACGCCGCATTTGTATCTACAAACCTGATATTATTATCCTTCAAAAACTCTGATTTGAATAATTTCCCCCAGGTGAGGCAATGAAGTTTGACAAGCGTCTGTTCAAAATTTTCCGGAGTTACTTTGTAATTATCATATCCTTTATATAATAAATCCGTTTTTTCCGCTTTCTTAACCTGTTCTTCATTTTCCGGATTATCAGGAAAAGCTTCGGCGGAAGAATCAACAAAATCACAGCCTGCTCCAGTAATCTTGTTATACATTTTTTCCAGAATATCCGGCAATATATAATCATCCGAATCAAGAAAAAAGATATAATCTCCGCTTGCCGCATCCAAGCCGGTATTTCTGGCAACAGCAACACCTTTGTTTTGTGCGTGGTGAATAATTTTAATCCGTCCGTCTTTTTGAGCAAACTCTTCTGCAATTTTAATGGAGTTATCACATCCGCAATCATCCACGCATATAATTTCCAGATTTTTATGCGTCTGGTTAATTGTAGAATTAAGGCATTCGGCGATATATTTTTCCACATTATATATTGGAATAATGACTGAAATTTTGTCCATAATTTAATTATACACCGGTTTATAAAATAAAAAAAGCTAATTGCGGAGCTGATTTTGCAACAGTTCGTATTAATAATATTGCCTTAGTGATTAATGTCTTTTTGTCAGATAAAAACATTCCGCTTTTCTTCTATTATTATCGTGCAAGAGAGTCTTGCAGAAAGGCGGAAAAATGAGTTTTAATCCATTAAAAGAAAAAGGACTTCCATTAGAAAAACAAGTCAGAAACTGGCATCAGATAGTAGGTAAACCATATAACAAAACGGATGTTAATTGTTATACAAGAACAAGACAAATTCTTATGAACGGGATAGAAGTTGAAGCGTGGGGTTTTAAGCACCAGATGAACAGGTTTATTCCGGAAAATGAGGATAAAGCGGTAATTGCGCAGATAAGCAGAATAGAGGACTCCCAGCAGGCAACAGCGAACTGGATGGGGCCTGCAGACCAGTCGGTACTTGAAACAACATTAGGATATGAACAGGTTGCAGTAGATTTAACAGCCTGGATGGCACAGAATGAGCCGGATAATTACGTAAAAGAAACTTTTGATTTTGGTCTGCTGGAAGATTTTGACCATCTTTACCGTTACAGCCAATTTGCATATATGACAGAAGGGATAGAGCCTTCTGATATAGTACAGGGGCAGACCGACGTAATCGTAGGACGTCCGACCCAGCATCATCATAACTGCAATGCCATACGTTTAAGAAAACATTATGATAAAACTAAAGCGCACCCGCAGACTAAGGTTAATATTTTAACCTTGTTATCGGGAGAACAGCAGACACATAATTATTACGCAGAACACGGATTTATGTACGGAGACCATGTTTTGAGGGAGACTTATGCAGAGATTAAGGATGTTGAAGAAGAACACGTTACGATGTACGAATCTCTTATAGACCCGACAGAAACCATGTGGGAAAAATTCCTTCTGCATGAATTTACAGAGGTTTGTAATTATTATACGTGTATGGAGGATGAAGTAGATGACAGGATTAAAAAAACCTGGGAATTATTCCTCGATATAGAGCTCGGACATTTACAGATTGCGGCTGATTTATTCAAAAAGTACGAAAAACGTGATCCGGAAGAGGTTATTGGAAGCGAAATTGTAATTCCTTGCAGGTTTATGAGCCAGAAAGATTATGTTCAGAAGGTTCTTGAACGCGAAGCAAATAAACGCCTTGCAAAAGAGGGTAAGTATACTACAATAGATAAGCTTCCGGAAGATTGGCCGAGCTATAAAGTTCAGGAAAAACAAAACGAAATCAGCTCGCCGAGTGAAAATTCAATAAGACTTGCAGAAATTTATCATAACAGAGATGTTGTAGAAGCAGATAAAGAATTAAAAGATAAAGAAGTTTCTATTTTAGAAAAAGGCTTGCAGAAAAAAGCTTTGGCGAATAATACGGTCATGCCGGACGAGTTAGAAAAAATGATAAAAAAAGATGAGAAAATGAAAGAAAAGAAAGAAGAGCTTATATAATAAAATATGCGGTCAATGAAAATTCATTGACCGCTTTCGTTTTTGTAATAAAATATACTAAGTAGGGTAGACTTTAGTCTACCAAAGACAGAAACTTCTTAGAAAGTTTATATAGCAAGAACTCAGTTTGAAAATTTTGGTAGAATACTATTAATAAGTCGATATGGCGAAATTGGTAGACGCGCATGATTCAGGTTCATGTGGAGAGATCCTTGGGGGTTCAAATCCCCCTATCGACATTTTTAAGATTAGTGTTTATTTTTAAATCAGTCTGTAGGTCAGGCATTGCCTGACAAAAACTTCTAATCCTTTGGGGCAATTCCATAATACTTGATGAAATTATAATAGTCAGGCAATGCCTGACCTACCTTCTGAAAATGCAGATAAACCGGCAAAAAAATTAAATTTGGATTCGGAAATTGCACCCCAAAATGCCGCATTATCATTTTGGTCTTTTATCGCGGATATGACTGTATATAATAAAGAGCAAGTATTAAATAAAGATAAATTTCTTAAAAACGGTTTAAAGTATATTTAACAATAACTGTGTGTTTAGTCTGTAGTCTATAGTCTGTAGGTCAGGCATTGCCTGACAAAAACTATCGACACCATAAATAATAAAATAGTTTCCCGGTTATCATTTTAAAAGTCTGTAGGTCAGGCATTGCCTGACAAAAACTTCTAATCCTTGGGGGCAATTCCATAATACTTGATGAAATTATAATAGTCAGGCAATGCCTGACCTACCTTCTTTTTATGCGTGCAGATAAAATGTCCCGTTAAATTACAGATTGCAAAGAAACACCTTAAATGATTATTTGTAACAGCTAAAATGACTATCGCTATTTGTTTATTTTATAAGTTTTTT
>CALUPN010000100.1 GCA_944322625.1 Candidatus Gastranaerophilales bacterium
TTTGCCATAACCTTATTCATATCTAAATTGAATTCTTCTGCAAAATCTGTCATTTTGAGTTCCTTTCAATAAAATCTATTATTGTAGGGCATGGCCGACAATATGTCAATAGGTATAGCTTATCTTTTTTTAGTACGTATAAGCATATTCACCTACCAGACTGATAAATATCTTTCGCCGCTGTCGGGAATAATTGCTACAATTAGTTTATCCGGATATTTTTGAGCAAGCTCTTCTGCAGCCAGAACATTAGCTCCGCCTGATATTCCGCAGAAAATTCCATTCTCTTTAGCTAATTTTTTAGCTTTTTCTATTGCCGCTTCGCCTTCTATTGCAATAATTCCGTCCAGTTCTGCAAAATTAGAAATCTCGGGAATAAAGTTAGCTCCAATTCCCTGGATTTTGTGGCTTCCTGCATGTCCTTCCGTAAAAAGAGGACTTTCAGCAGGCTCTACCCCAAAAACAAGAGAATTTTTTAAATATTTCTTTAATCCGTAGGCTGTCCCTCCGGTTCCAATCCCAGCAACTACTATATCAACAGTATTTCCTGTATCATCAAGAATTTCTTTTGCTGTTGTTTCGTGTGCTTTCGGGTTATCAAAATTTGAAAACTGCATCGGAATCCAAGAGTTAGGGTAAATATTTTTTAGCTCATTGGCTTTTTCGACTGCTCCTTGCATGCCGTCCACTGCCGGAGTCAGCACAAGCTCTGCCCCGTATGCTGAAATACTTTTTTTACGCTCTTCGGACATATTTTCCGGCATGCAGATAATAAGTTTCATTCCTAATACCGCGCAGACCATCGCAAGTCCAATCCCCGTATTTCCGCTTGTGGGCTCGATTATTATACTGTCTTTATCAATCTCACCCCTTTTCACTGCACATTTTATCATTGAATATGCAGCCCTGTCTTTTATTGAGCCGGACGGGTTAAAGTATTCCAGCTTAAGCCAGATATTGTCTTTGTATATTACCATTGGAGTATTACCAATGGTTTCTAAAATATTATTATATATCATATTAACTTAGCAAATTTTCTTTTACCTGCTTGTAAAACAGCATTCATGCCGGGTTTAACCATAAATGACATATCTGAAAGTTTTTCACCGTCAATTTTTACTCCGCCGCCTTGAATGAGGCGTTTTGCCTCACCTTTTGACTGCACAAAAGAGAGCTCTACAAGGAGATCTAAAATGCTCTTATCATTCTCTATTTTAACACTTTCTATATCATCAGGAATTCCCTTGTTGGATACAACATTGATAAAATCTTCCTGCGCCTTATCAGCACCCTCTTTTCCGTGATATTCTTCCGTAATCATATGCGCAAGTCTCATTTTTATATCACGCGGATTAATTGAGCCGGAAGCTATTTGTTCATCCATTTTAATAAGTTCTTCTTGAGAAACATCAGTTAAAAGCGAATAATATCTTGTAATCAATGTATCAGGAATGCTCATCAGTTTCCCGAACATATCCTTAGCGCAGTCAGTCAGAGAAATACAATGTTCAGGATATGTTTTTGACATTTTAACAACCCCGTCCGTGCCTTCTAAAAGCGGAAGCATCATAACTAATTGCGGATGTTTCTTTCCGTATGCAGTTTGAATATCGCGCCCTAAAAGAGTATTAAATCTCTGGTCAGTTCCGCCTAATTCTATATCAGAATCAATTGCAACAGAATCATATGCCTGCATTAGAGGATAGAAAAATTCATGAATAGCAATAGGTTTACCTTCCGCATATCTTTTTGCAAAATCATCTCTTGTCATCATCTGCGCAACAGTAACCTTTCCCGCTAATTGCAAAAGTTCGGTAAATGACATTTTATGAAGCCAATCGGCATTGTTTACAACTTCTGCATCTGATATATCCAGAACTTTTGACATCTGTTCAAAATATGTTTTAGCGTTCTCTTCAACCTGTTCTTTAGTTAATGCCGGTCTTGTTTCAGATTTTCCGGAAGGATCGCCTATCATAGCAGTCGCACCGCCAACAAGCAATACTATCTTATGCCCGAGCCTTTGAAACTCACGCAATTTTCTCATAACAACAGTATGCCCCAAGTGTAAATCCGGTCTTGTCGGATCCATACCTAATTTTATTCTAAGAGGTGTATTTGTATCATGCGCATGCTGAAGCTTTGCTGCCAATTCTTCAAATCCGTTTGGTAAAACCTCTGCATTTCTGGTTAATTGTTTTGCCTGTTCTATAAATTCTTGTCTTATTTCAGTCATATCTTAAATCCCCTTACTATTATTATCTTAAGCGTACCAAAAAGAAAGTCCGGCGTAAATATTTTATAAAGCAAATTTCTTCTATGCTTTCTCTTTATTTAACGAATTTAAGCGTTCCCTCTCCTGTAAGGAGAGGGAACATGCTATGCTTGGCGTTCAAATTTTAGATTTGATAGCAAAAAATATTTTTAGAAGTCTTTTACTAAACAGGCAAAATTGTATGAAAATAGCACAAAATTATTATATAATTAAATATTTACCCCAGAATACACCGCCTCCAAGGCGAACAAAGCAAGATATCGCCCCTGCGTTCAAAGGTAAAGAGTTCAATACTATAAAATCAGACTTTAACAAAGCTTTATTTAATATAAAACCAACAAGACCTGCAAGTTTTGAAGAAATAAAAGATTTGTTTATATCAGCAAAAGAAAAAATCAAAAATGCAGAATATTTTAAAGCCGAATATGGTGAAATTTCTGATAAGTTTATAACTGCTATGCAAGCCGCAAAAAGCGATTATTTTACAGGCAAAAATCCAAACTTTGATATAAAGCTTGATGATTTAGAAAGTTTTGGTGCACAATTTAAAACATATACAGAAGATGAAAAAATATCTTTAGCTACACAATTTGCCAACATAAACAATGGCAAATATATTGATTTTTGGCGTAAAAATCCAGACAAACTGCTATTCTTTATAAATAATACGGAATACTTGCCATCACAGCTTAAGAACTTTAATCCGGAAACCTGGGATTCAGTAATATCTTCTTTTATTAAAATTTTTGAAGATAGGGATAAAACTAATATTATTAACTCAATTATAAAATATGCAGGAGACGGATATGCTAAAAAAATTAATTTCTTGCCCCAAATAAACAAATTGTTAAAAAGTATTATAACGAGACTGGAAAATAGGAAAATCTCAAAGGAAGAATATCAAAAAGAAATATTAAAATTGAATTCATTAATAAAAAATTCCAAAATTACCCAGTATATCGAGCCTGAGCAAGAAAAACATATTTTAAAGTTTACTAAACCACTGCCAGATGATATATACATCTCTCCTCGATTAGTTGCGTCAAATTTAAAAAACTTTGTTTTAGAGCCAATGAATGAATTATGCAACTATGATGAAGTCCGGGAGCTAATTAAATATTTAAAGAAAACAAGTATTACTTCCACTGACAGAGATAGCAAAATTCCTATATGGCGAGATGATAATTTATCTTTTTTTGACTCTATTGATATAGATGGAATACCTTTGAGCCATATATTACTAACGGCAAGGAAAGATAGCGATTTGCAGACCAAAGTGTTAAATTATTTTAACAAAGTACAGCCGGTTATGGTAAAGGATTCTTTTTTATCTACAGCTCTTAAGCCTCATGAGTTTATGAAAAAAGATATAAAATGGAATTTAACTTTAGAAAAAGGTGTAAAATATTTATACATTGAACCTCTTAAATGTTTTAGTGATGGTTCAGAAACAGAATTACTCATACACCCTTGCAAGCTTAAAATTAACAAAGCAGAATATATTGATAATAGATTAATTCTAGACGCTGATATACTCCCATTTGAATATTCGATTTAAAATTTTAAACATTTTGTAACAAAAAGGCAATTTTTAGATTAATATTGTTTTATAAAATATATGGTAAGTAAGATTATAAATTTAACACGTGCACTTGTACCTAAGGTAACAGCAAATTCCAAAGCCAATATTGAAGCGGTCAATTCTATGCCGGAGATGGTTCTTAATAAAATGGCTCGCAATGGCGATAAAAGTATTGTTCATGTTGACATGAACCGCTGCGCGGCAGCTCGTATTTCTGAAAATGGTATAAATACAATTTATACAGACGGACTTTGTGGCTGTAATTCAATAGGAGTAATAACAAAATGCATAGATGGGAAACCTCTTGCAATACTTTCGCACTACGTACCTACTAACAACGCAGGTCAGCTTAAAGCTCTTGAAACTCAATTAGAAAAATATGATTATTACCTTGATAAAAGTTACAAACCAAAAGTTTTGATGAATGTCGGCGGGTATGAAAGCTCGCCCGGGAAATTGGAAACTTGCCCCAATCCTTTAATAGACAAAGTAAAAAGTTTAGTTGCAAAATTTTTCCCGAAAGGTGCTGAAGCGAACGTAACCCCATATCCTACAAAAAACAGGGGAGCTTTCTTTTCTTCTGCTAACATTTATCAGTTTGATCCCGCTGATGTAAACAAAGTAAAAATAACTAACGTCGGTGAAAAAGAAAAGTTCATTGATTTAAATGCATAAAAATAGGACTGATTTTATCAGTCCTATTTTTATTTATATGGACGGTCACTACCGCACCATTAACTTTACTCTACACATTACCGTAGTAAGCGTCAATGTAGATTTTCTTGATGTCTGACATCAACGGATATGCCGGGTTAGCACCTGTGCACTGGTCGTCAAATGCCAATTCAACAAGTTCATCCAGATTATCCATAAATGTTTGTTCATCGACACCGAAGTCTTTGATTGATTTCGGAAGTTCAATCTTAGTCATCAAATCATCTACGGCATTAAGCAGTAATTGTACTTTTTCGTCATCATTATTACCGCCCAAACCAAGTTCATCAGCAATCTGACCATATTTAGCCTTAGCATTCGGGAACTTGTATTGCGGGAATATTGCCTGCTTATGCGGTGCATCAGATGAGTTATATTTCATAACCTGTCTGATAAGAAGAGCGTTAGCTACACCGTGCGGTACGTGATACATTGCACCAAGTTTGTGAGCCATAGAGTGGCACAATCCCAAGAAAGAGTTAGCAAATGACATACCTGCAATTGTTGCAGCGTAGTGCATTTTTTCTCTTGCAAGCGGATCGTTAGCACCTTCTCTATATGAACGTTCAAGATATCTAAAGATTAACTTGGTTGCTTCTAATGCATTTGAATTAGTAAAGTTTGTAGCCATATTAGATACATAAGCTTCAAATGCGTGAACTAAAGCGTCAATACCGGAAGCTGCTGTTAAGCCTTTTGGCATACCGTCTACAAAGTTCGGGTCAACGATTGCCATATTAGGTGTCAGAGCGTAATCAGCGATTGCATATTTTACGTGAGTTTCATCATCTGTAATAATAGCAAACGGAGTTACTTCCGAACCTGTACCTGAGGTTGTAGGAATAGCAACCATTGTAGCTTTCTTACCTAATTCAGGTATAGAGCAGATTCTCTTTCTGATATCCATAAATCTCATTGCGATATCTTCAAAGTTTGTATCAGGCTGTTCATACAATAACCACATAATCTTAGCAGCATCCATCGGTGAGCCGCCGCCTACAGAGATAATTACATCAGGTTCAAACGGTCTTAAAATAGCCATTGCCTGATCAATTGTAGACAATGTCGGATCCGGTTTAACATCGAAGAATACTTCGTGGTCAATACCGATTTCATCAAGAACGTTAGTAATAGCATTTACTGCACCTGAATTGAACAAAAATCTGTCTGTTACGATAAATGCACGTTTCTTACCTGTAAGTTCTCTAAGTGCTAAATCAACAGCACCTCTCTTGAAGTAAACTTTAGCAGGAACCTTAAACCATAACATATTTTCTCTCCTTTCAGCAACAGTCTTGTAGTTCAATAAGTTTTCAACGCCGATGT
>CALUPN010000101.1 GCA_944322625.1 Candidatus Gastranaerophilales bacterium
GAAAGATTTGTATTTATGAAAGAGTTTTTAATAGACCCACAAAAGCCTGATGATATCTATTCAGATTTGATACTTGAAAGGAATAAATAATGACAGAAAAAGATTATCACTTATACGGAACAAAGGTTTTGAATTTAAAAACACAAGAAATCGGATTGTTGATTTGTATTTGGAAAAATAAGTTTGCCGATTATGAAATAGATTACGCAACTTGTGTTGATAAGCAAGGCAAAAGGTACAACATAGAACTTGATAATATAAGAGGGTTTGAAGATGATTTTGAAAAATAAGCTGACACGAGAAACTTTAGAAATAACTTATCCTGCATTTAGAAAAAGGTTTGCAAAAGATTGTTTGTTAATCCTTGAAAGCAATTCTTCAACCTGTTTATCAGATAATTTGTTCCCTTCAATACGGTTGGAAGATCCAACACTTTCTATAGTTGCAACTTTTTTCAGCGCCTGTAATTTTTCAGGTGCCATTTGTCCCAGAAGTTTCCAAGAACCTTTAAACTCGTCAATTTCAGAGATAATTGATAACATCTGATTAGTTATTTTAATATCAAGATTCTCTAGCATAATAATACCCAATTAGACCCAATATGACCTAATAATATATTATTTATACCTGATTGTCAATTATTACTCATCCAAAACGTTACATATTTAGTAACAAAATGACAATTTTGTTACATATTTGGATATGTTTTAGATATTCAGAGGTAAGATGTGTAACAGTAAAGGAGAATGGTTAAATGGTATGCGTAGAGCCGATTAGGGACAAAGAAAAAATTGAAATTGTAAAACGAATTTTAAAAGAACACGGCAGTCGTAACTACTTGTTATTCTTAATGGGGATAAACAGCGGATTGAGAATTTCGGATATTCTTAAATTAAAAGTTGCGGATGTTAAAGATAAAAATATATTGAATTAATTGAGCAAAAGACTAATAAATATAAGCGTTTCCCAATAACAAAATCTTTTAAAGCTGAACTTGATGAATTTATTTATCACAAGGCTGATACTGAATGGCTGTTTTCAAGCCAGAGAGGGGGAAAGCCAATCAGCAGAATTCAGGCATATAGAATAATTTGCAACGCTTGTATTAATGCAGGAATTACAGCACACATAGGGACACATACACTCAGAAAAACTTTTGGTTACCATTTTTATCAGGAGAATAAGGATGTTGCATTGCTTCAGTGTATCTTTAATCACTCTGCACCGAGTGTTACACTGCGATATATAGGAATTAACCAAGATATTATTGATTCTCGGCTGAATGCATTCTGTCTATGAATTGTAACAATTTAAGTCAAATTGTAACAATTATCTCTAAAATCTTAAAGTTTTCCAGAAAAATGCCGATATACATTATGTGTCTAAACTAGTAGGTAAAATTTGAGGCAGACAATAAATGTGAAAACAGGTAAAGTAATTTTGCAAATGTCTGCCGACCAAATATCTACATGCGTAGCACATGTAACAAAATTGTCATTTTGTTACATTCAAGATTAAAAGGTGTGCGATGTCAGAAAGATTAAGTATAGAACAAAAAATTCAGCAGTATAGACAGGCTAATCCGAAACTAAATGGCTTATCAGATAAGCAGATTTTGTCCGTTATGGTTGAAAATGGCGAGGTTACACTTTTAGAAGCACAAAAGGTTTCGATTTATTCAAATTCTCAAAGCAATGTAGATAATCAAGGTTTAACAGTTCAGAAACAAACAAAATCTAGAACAATAAACCTTAAATCCGGCAGGAAAATTGTCATCAAAGATGGTACAGCAAAATATTATGCCGCAGATGGTGTGGAACTTAAGAGAGAGTATTTTGAAAAACAGGAAGGTAAAATTGACGTAAGACCATCCGGTCGATATTCTGTAACTAAAGCTGGAAAAACAAAATATTATGCTGCAGACGGCACGGAACTAAAAGGAAGCTACTTTAAGCGTGTAGAAAATACTGATGTCAATATTAAAGGTACAGACGGTAAAACATATAACCTTAATAAAACACTGGAAAACCGTATTAATAAAGTAACCGTTGATTTAGAAAAATCAGAAGACAGCAATGGTTTTATCGGCTCAGCCTGGAGCGGGTTTAAGAATTTAACAGGGATTGGCGATAGTTCTAATAAGGTAAGAGAACAACAAGAAACAGAAAAGAAACTGCTGCAGCAATTTAACAGCAATGAACAAAAACGTCCGGAGATATTTAAAGAATTGACGGGTGTTGATTATACCCCCGAAAATCTTGAAAAATTTATTAAGGGTGAAATCAAACTAAAATCAGAAATAGCATTGCAAGGCTACAATGAAGGTCAGGAAATGGCAGTGGATATAACGGCGGATATTGTATCGGGTATTGTAGCCGTTGGAATTTATACCGCTGCCGTAGCAGCGGCTCCATTTACGGGCGGAGCAAGTATTGCTGTCGGTGTAGTTGCTGCGGGTGCAAGCGGAGCTGTAATTAAAACAGGTCTTAAAGCGACGGACGCTGCCACCGGAGGAAGAGAATATACACTCCAAGATGCAAAACACGATGCCGCAACAGGTGCTTTTTCAGGTATTATAGCTCCTGTAACAGGCGGTTTAGGTGGTGCTGTCGGAAAGACAGTTGCCACAAAACTCGGAGTGCAAGCTGTTAAACAGGTCGGGAAAGAGGTTGCACAAGAAGCAGCAAAAGGCGGCGTGAAACAAACAGTTAAAACAATGCTTACAAATCCGACAGGCTATGAATATGTAGGGGGAAATGCGGTTAAAAGAGGACTTGCATTTGCAGCAGAAACTGCAACTGATGGTGCTGTTGGTGGGGCTGTGGATAATGCATTTAGAACTGCATACGATGGTGGTAGCTTAGAAGATGTAGGAAATTCAGCAGTTCAAGGCTTTGTTGGAGGTGCTATTATGTCTCCACTTATTGGTGGTGGTATGAAAGTAGTAGGCAAAGCTGGACAAAAAGTCTTCGGCAAAAACAATGTTCAAATCGATGCAGATGGCAACAGAGTTCGTGTTAACGAAGACGGAACTGTTGTAAAAATAGATGCTGATGGAAACGAAATCCCTGCAAGTGCAACGGATGCAGAAATTCATATTCCCAAAGGAACACTTGCTTCTGATATAGCTCTATTTGTAGAAACTGATGAAGGATTCAGAAATATTGTAAGAAATAGGGCTGGTGATATTGCAGAGTTAAATAAAATCAAAGATACTGACAAATTTTTAGAAAAAGGTTTTCAAATCTTAAAAGAAGAAATGGGGATTGTTGATTCTCAAATTAAACTTAAAATAACTAATGATGGAAATGAATATGATTTAGTTACAAATACTGTTTCTATTAGCCGAAATTGGGCAGACGGGGATAAAGCAGAATTATTTGGGGCAATGGCACACGAGTTGAATCATTTCTTACAATGGAAAGAGGTAATTAGAAATCTTGACGAAGACCTTCCAATGTATAACGCAGTAATTGAGCAATTAAGCTCAACTGAAGTAGGTACTGATAATTTATTATATATTTTAAACAAATATGAAGATATTCCTGTTACTGAAGTATCAAAAAAACAAGCTAAGGCTTATGCTGATAGTTGGCAAAATTATATTGAACCTGCTGATCCTAAGACAGGGAAAGTTGATGTTACAAGCCAACGATATCGCAAATACAAAGAACAAGCAGTAGAAGCAGAAGCAATGAGACGTGGCGATATAGTTGTCGAAGAATATAGAAGAGCTGTCGGTGGAATTGATGATATAAATTTAAAATTATCTAGAGCAAGCACAAGAGAAGATTTTGTCGCAATACGTGATGAGATTAAAAAAATGCCTGCGGGTGAAGAAAAAAACGCATTACAACAAGAATATTTTAGAAAATACAATAAATTTTCACGAGAATACAACAAAAAATTTGATATCAAAATGGAATACTCACCAAAGTCTAATGATTATCTACAAAGATTAAGCAAAGTTAATTTTTCTAAAAATGGAGGTTTAGACACTAGAGAAGTTAAATTGTACGAAAATTTCAAGCGGGCAATGCATAAAGTTTTAATTGCAACTGATGGAAAAGCTGATTTGCCAGAAGATATTATTTTCCGAGAGATTCCTCAGCATTCTGGCGGCATCGCATGTAAAGATGCAACAACACCAAGTATTTCAATAAACAGATGTTTTTTAGATAATATTGATTCTAATATTAAAAATATCGTTCAAGATTTAAAAGGCATAGGTATGCTCAACGTAGATATTGACGGTAAAATTCGCATTCCTGATTTCTTAAAAAATGATATAACATTGGAACTTGAAAAAAAACTAAATGCATATAGTGATAAAAATAATTCCGCAGATAAATTAGAACTTTATACTTGCTATATTGGTTATTTTGTTGATCTACAAAGTCAAATCCGCAGACACCCAATTGTTACAATAGAAAAAATAATGAAAACAGGTTCTAATCAAACTGTACTTAAAAAGCAAGGTTTATTTAAAACAAGACAAGAAGTAAATGCAATGAATAAAGGTGAGCAAATTGCTTATTTAAAAGAAATTGCTTCCATAACAGGAATTCCAGAAAATACTGTTTTAATAAGAGATATAGACCAATTATATATTCATGAATTAGGACATTTAAATCATAAACTCTCAAAAGAAGATGAAGTGTTTTTAAGATCTAAAAAAGTCATAGAAGAACATCAAAACAATCCAGAAATCCAGAATACCTGTTCTAAAGTTTCTCGCTATGCTCAACAACTCCCCATGGAATTTGTTGCGGAAGTATTTTCTGGGTTAGTATCTGGGCAGAAATTTGATGCTGATGTAATGTCTTTATATGCGAAATATAAAGGGCCACAGCTTTTTAATTAAGATTAATACCAAGAATATCTCTTTCAATTTGCCCAATAGTTTTAGGAGTTAATTGCTTTGTTGGTGTTAAAGGATTAACTTTTTGTTTTGCAATTTTATTTTGCTTTATTGGGGTTAAATTTTTCAAAATATTCATTAGGGAATAAATTTCAGACTGTGGAGTTTGTCTATCGTTGTCAATGTCAGCAGAAATCTTTTGCATCAGTTTTCTTGCAAAGACAAAAAGCTCGTTACTAAAAATTTCCTGATTACGCTCAGCTTCAAATCTTTTTCTCTCCCATTCGTATTTCTTTCTCCAGTAAAACAAAGTTCTGCGAGATATGTTTAATTTTGCTCCAATTTCTTCAAGTTGGATTTTGTCATAAATATACATCTTTTCAGCTTGTTTGTAATAATATTTCATTTTGGTCATTTTTATTCCTCAAAAATTATTCTGTCTAAACTAAATTTATTTTTATCAGTTAAGCGTCGTACTTGAAAATAGCAGCAATTTGAGGCTAAACCTAAATTCCTGCAATATTTTAAGAGTTGATTTAATTGCGTAAGTGTGTTTTTTAACCTACGAACTCCTAAATTCCTTGTTTTACAAGTTTTATAAAATTCTTCTATATCTTCAATAGTGATATCTTGTATGATTTTTCCTCTGAAGAATGGTAAAATATTTACCCTAAATATTGATTTATAAGTTTCGTATGTTCTTTTTGTACAATTTTGTTTTGCATAATTTTCTAAAAAATATTTAACAGCTGATCCAAAATCTAATGACTGATTGTTAAAAATATTGGCAGTAATAATTGTGTAATCAATATTTTTTCTTTCTTCAATATACTTATAAATTTCTTTGTCAAAAAGTATTTTATTATTGTTCAAAAGCTGTTCAAGTTTTGTTTTGCAATCGCATTCTGCTATCAATTCAATATCATCAAGGGTAAATTCTTTT
>CALUPN010000102.1 GCA_944322625.1 Candidatus Gastranaerophilales bacterium
CAGAGGCTTGCTAAATCAAAATTCAGAAGCAAATTTCATTTAAAAGACAAAGAAAAGTCATATATTTTAGAAAAGGGACTTGATACAATCGAATCCCACGCTAAAGATTTTATCTCCAGAAGAATTGCTCCTGCCCAAATTCCAAATGACGGGAAACAAACTCCTATGCGCGGACACCCTGTATTTATAGCACAGCATGCAACAGCGACCTGCTGCAGGGGGTGTATTGAAAAGTGGCATAGAATTCCAAAAGGAGTTCAATTGAATGAAGCACAGCAGGAATATATTGTAAATGTAATTATGGAATGGATAAAACGGCAGTATGAGTGAATATAAAACAAACGTTATGAGAATGCTTGATAAAGCGGGGGTAAAATATAAACATTATACATACGTTGATACTGACGCAATCAGCGGTGTGGAAGTTGCGGCGGTTTTAAATCAAAATCCTGCGCAGGTTTTTAAAACTCTTGTTACAGTCGGGAAATCAAAAAAGTATTATGTTTTTATGCTACCGGCTGCGGAAGAACTTGATTTAAAAAAAGCAGCACAGGCTGTTAATGAAAAGTCTGTAGAAATGCTTAAATTCAAGGAACTTTTACCTTTAACAGGCTATGTTCACGGCGGATGCTCTCCTATCGGCATGAAAAAATTTTTTACGACAACAATAGATGCTTCCGCTAAAAATTTTGATACAATAATCTTCAGCGCCGGAAAAATCGGTTATCAGGTAGAATTAACTTTAAGTGATTTAGCCAAAGTAATAACTTTTCAACTTAAGGAAATTTGTTTTTAAGTATTCACAGCTTTACTTAACTTCGGATTGAATAATATTTTTATTAAAATATTTGTTAGCAACGCTTATAATATCAGACGCGGTTACCTCATCTATCATTTTTGTATAATCGTTTAAAAAATCGTAACCAAAACCGTACGCTTCAAACATCCCGATATTGGCTGCTTTTTCGGAATTAGTCTCCATTGCAATTACAAAACTGCCTTTCAATCGGTCTTTTGCATCCTGAAGTTCGCTGTCTGATACGAATTCTATCTTCAATCTGTTAATCTCATTAAGAATTTTTTCTCTTGAATATTCCAGAGTATCAGGATTTGTTCCTATATATGTCGTAAAAATTCCGCCGAGCATAAGAGGTGAATAGCTTGAACCAAGCTGATATGCAAGCCCGTCCTGCTCTCTTAAATTCCTGAACAATCTGGAGCTCATGCCGGAGCCGAGCATTGTATTAATAACCTTTAGAGTTACAAAATCTTTTTTGTTCTGAACTCCTGCCGTCTGCCAGCCTAAAAAGAGCCATGCTGTCTGCAGGTCTTTTATGGTCTGCGATACCGTCTTAGGAGCAGTTAATTTTGTTACCTTATAGTTAGAAAAATTAACTGCCGGTTTTTTCTTATCCTGTAATATTGATCCGAATGCGCTAATCATTTTTTCAGTATCTACATTACCGTTAATCGATACAATCGTATTTTTTGAATCCAGAATATTATTATAATATCTTAAAACATCTTCTCTCTGAATTGCGGGAAGTGTTTTTTCTATGATTTTATTTGAATACGAATAAACACTATTTTCAAACATAATAGTTTTATAATTATCTAATGCAACATTCATCGGAATATCACGCCCCTGTTTAATTCTTGATAAAATTTCAGAGCGTTTTTTCTCCAGTTCGTAATCGTCAAATACGGCATTATTAATTATTTCATCTAAAATATCAAGCGTTTTATCAATCTGGTTTGTAGTAGTCTGAACACCTATTATAAAAAAGTCCTCGCCGCATGCCGGAGTTATCTGTATTCCGTTTTCGTCCAGAATTTGTGCAAGCTCCTGGGCTGAATATTTTTTTGTTCCTTTAAGAAGTGTCGATGCCGTTAAAGTTCCTTCACCGGGAATTTTTTCCAAAAACTCTCCGCCTTTTGCTATTATCGTTATTGCGACGATATCATTATTTTTATTTTCATTAATTAAAAGTGTAGAGCCGTTATCAATGGTATATTTAGCAGTTCCGTTATGTTCGGATACTTTTTGCGCTGTATGTTTAATCTGCGCCTTCGTCTCAAGTTTTTCCATTGATTTTGGAAGGACTATGGAGACAGCACTCTTATTTACTCCCAAATATTTTTGGGCGGCAGATTTCACATCTTCTGCAGTGACTTTTTTTACTTCTTCCACATAATTATCATAAAGGCCGGAACTATTGGTAAGCGCCATTATATAACCCAGCTCCGATGATATGTTGGAAGTCGATTCGCGTGAATAATAAGTGTCCTGAATTATCATATTTTTAGCGCGCTGCAGCTCTTCATCCGTAATTCCGTATTTTTGTATATATTTTATTTCTTCAAAAACGGCCTTTTCTAATTTTTCAAGACTTGAGGGGGTAAAATTCGCTGTAATATAAAAAATTCCATCATCTCTGTAGCTTCCGTTTGAAGCTGAAATTGAATATGCCAGACCTTTTTGTTCTTTTATATTACGGTATAGTTTTGAGGATTTACCTCCGCCTAAGACTTCTGATAAAACATCAAGTGCAAAAGTATCGTTATCGGAGATCTCTGCACCCCTAAAACCTATCATTAAGTAGCCGGTTTCGGTATCTGTATAGTCAACTTTTCTTTTTTGGGTTTGGATTTGACCTTCTTTTCTGTAATGTTTTTTCACAGGTTTCTTGTATTCTTGATTAAAACATTGCTGAACTTTATCTATTGCTTTTTGTGTATCAACATCTCCGACAACGAGAGTTACCATATTAGACGGCGCGTAGAATTTATTGAAATAATCTAAAATCTCTTCACGCCTTATTGTACCTATAATATCTGCAGAGCCTATAACTTTTCTTTTATAAGGGTGCGTAGTATACATCAAGTCGTTTAAATTATCATAAGCCTTCTTAGAAGGAGTATTTCCGTCTTTTGCAATCTCTTCTAACACAACTTTACGTTCTTTTTCCAGTTCTTTTCTCGGTATTTGAGGGTTAAGAAGCATATCAGAATGCAGTTCCATTGCCGTATTAAAGTATTCGGAAGGAATTGTTATATAGTAATGTGTAAAATCCTTGCTTGTTGCTGCGTTTACTACGGCTCCTTTAGCTTCTAAAATTCTATCGAATTCACCCGTCGGGTGCGCTTTTGTGCCCTTGAAGAAAAGATGTTCCAAAAAATGCGATACACCGTTATTTTTATCATCTTCGTTAATAGAGCCTGTTTTAACCCAGGTATCAATAGTTACAAGCGGATTATTTCTAATCTCGTACACTACAACCGTCTGTCCGTTCGGAAGCTTCTGAACCGTATAATTTTCAGCCCAAACAGCGGCAGTAAATAAAAACATTACTAAAATAACTAATATTCTCTTCATAAATAAACCTCTTATTTTCCCCATATAGAAATATAATAATATATTCTTATAATAATTTCTACTGCCGGCTAAGATTTTTATTTAGAATAGCGCGCTGGCGTATATACATATTTGTAAGTATTTTTCGATGTATACTGAACCGGAACATTAAAATCTTTTGGATTAATTTCTTCCGGCTTGTTTTCTTCAATCTTTAATTCTAATTTAGGTAAAGGCTCTGTTTTGAGAGGGGTAACAGCCGCCTGTTTCTTTTTATCAGTAATTTTATTTTTCGTTATTTGTTTTTGAGGAGTAATTTTTTTTGATTCCGATATGTTTTGAGAAGAAGTTTTTTCAACTTTTTCTTCAGCTCTTTCTTCCTGCGGCTGTTCTATTTTAGGTTCTGCTGTTTCCTGCTTAATCGCCTCTCGCTGAACAGGCTTATCTGTTCTTAAAAATATAAAAGCTGATATAAAAGCTAAAATCCCCGCAATGAGAATTGTTAATAAAATTTTTTTCTTATTCATACCATAATATTTTACTTTATTAATTGATAAAAGACAAGACAAATACTGTTTATACATATAAAGTAAGATACGGTAACTCATTGATTTACCGCATCTAATTGACTACAGGTCTAACTATTACAATTTAAGGATTCTCATGTTTTGTGCATCTATGTCGCCTCTTTCTTTATCAATGGATTTATTTATATCAAGCAGTAACGCTTTTATATCAACAATTGTTTTGTCATCCTTATTAGCATGTAAAATATTATCTATTAAACTCCTTACAGGTTTGGTCAAATATTGTATTTTGTATATAATCCCGTCTGTCATTGCAAATTCTGCTGATCCCGAACCTGTTAGATGAGTTCCATAAATACGAGTGTTATCATAGATAACCGAGGTAATTTGTTTAGAATTAATGTATCTTCCGCCATTTAATTTTAAATACCCTTGAAATTGTGGAGTTGCTGAGGTTTTGTTTATATTCATACGATTTTCCTTTCTTTAATAAAATAAATCCCCTAAAAAATATTTTTGCCATATCAAGTCTGCGGAAAAATAGTTACCCGAGTCAAATACAATAATACAAAGGGTTTTTACATTTACAAATCCTAATATTATCTTAAAAAATCTCATATTTGATTTTAGTTAATGTCAGGCAATGCCTGACCTACAACTGCTTATACATATAAAGTTTGATGTGGTAAATCTATGATTTACTGCATCAAATAATTTCCTCAAATTAAAAAGGCGGGCAAACTTAAGTTTTCCCCGCCCTAATTTTATATTTTTGTTATTTATACATTGCAAGCGCAAACGCCGTCTTTGCAGCAATAGCCGAGAGCTTCTTGAGCTTCTGACATTCTTACTTTGATACGGCCGTCTACAGCAATGCCTTCGCCTGTTTTTTCGGAAATCAACAGCGGGTTGATATCCAATTCATCAATATATTTGAAGTCATTAACTAATTGAGATAATCTCAACAGAGTTTCTTCAATCTGTTCCATTTGAGCCGGCTTAGTTCCTCTTGCACCTTCCAATAACTTATATGCTTTAACAGACTTAATCATTTCTTTAGCATCAACATCAGTTAAAGGTGCAATTCTGAAAGTTACATCCTTCATAACTTCAATAAACACACCGCCTAAACCGAACATCATCATAGGCCCGTATTGAGGATCTGTTGCAATACCGCAGACCATTTCCCTGTTACCTTTAACCATTTCCTGAATGATAACGCCTTCCAAACCTTCAAGAAGTCCTTTTTCCTTGAGCTTGGCAATAAGGTCTTGATATTCGCTCCTTAATTGTTCGGCAGATTGGATATTAACTCTAACTCCTCCGACATCTGTTTTGTGCGAAGTTGTTTTTGAAGTCATCTTCATAACAACAGGATATCCGATAGAATCAGCGATTGTTACAGCCTCATCCTCTGTCTTTGCAAAGCCTGATTTGCAGACTCTGATGCCGTAAGCGTCTAATACATCGATAGATTCTCTTGTTGTCAACTGGTCACGGCCTTCGTTAACTGATTTAGCGATAATTTCCTGTGCGCGTTTAAAGTCAACATTGAATGTCGGAACTTTGCCTTCAGCTCTTTCCATCCATAATCTCTGTTGATTTAATCTGTTCAATCCGTCAGCAGCTTCTTCTGCGTACATAAAGAACGGCATGTTAACATCCATGTCAGAAATCTTGTTGAAGAATTCGCTCTTAGTCATAAATACGCCGATAACAGGTTTTTGCGGATTTTTAGCTTTAATTTCCATCAAAGCTTGAGCAACATCAATATCCTTTAAGCCTAAGAACGGGAGATAGATTGTAATAATCATATCAACGTTTTCATCGGCAATAACTGTTTCTAATGTTTGCTTGTAGTGTTCGATAGG
>CALUPN010000103.1 GCA_944322625.1 Candidatus Gastranaerophilales bacterium
CAAGCGCCCATTGTCTTAATTTCACAAAAGTCCGCATAATCTGGATATTAACCTCAACGGCTCTTTTGCTTCTTAAAACTCCGGATAGCATTGCAACTCCCTGCTCGGTAAAAGCGTATGGAAGATACTGTCTGCCGCCCCTTGTTTCTGTTTTGTTTTTTGAGGTCACAAATTGTGACCTCAAAAAATCTTCTTCTTTTGAGGTGCCAATTTGGCACCTCAAAGTTTGCCATTCCTCGCTTGTAAGCTGAAAAACAAAATCTTCCGGAAAACGTTCCTTATTACGTTTTACAGCTTGGTTTAATTTTTTTGTTTCGACCTCATACAATTCAGCAAGCTCAAAGTCAAGCATAACCTTTTGCCCGCGTATTTCGTATATTAAGTTTTTAACTAATGCTAAATTATCCATCTTTGTTTTAAGTTTTTGTCGGACAGTGCCCGACCTACATTTCTGTAGTGTTCCCTCTCCTCTTAGGAGATGGTTAGGGTGAGGTGCCAATTTGTGACCTCAAAGATTATTAATGTATAGAGCCCAGCTTGCAGCTTATACGCCTGCCATTTGTTCTTTTAAAGCAGCAATTGTTGCGTCAAGCGAAGCTTTATCAAATACGTTATAAACAGTTGCTTCCGGTGCGATTTTTTTATTCAGCCCTGCAAGAACTTTTCCCGGTCCGATTTCAATAAATGTATCAACGCCTTCTTCAGCCATTTTCTGGATTGTTTGAGTCCAGTGTACTGAAGATGAAATCTGCTTCGGCATTTTTATTTTGAAATCTTCTGCTTTTGTTGTGATTTGGGCATCAACATTTGTAATAACAGGAATTGACGCGTCATTTAGATTAAAATCAGAAACAAAAGATGCGAATTCTTTTCCCGCATTTTCCATAAATTTAGAGTGGAAAGCGCCTGAAACTGCAAGCGGAACAACTCTTCTTACGCCGTTTGCAAGAAGATAGTCAGAAGCAGCCTTTACCGCATTATCGTCACCTGTTATAACCACCTGTGCAGGAGAGTTATAATTAGCTACATCAACGTAACCTACTTTAGAACCTTCTTCTAAGCCTGCCTTTAATTGTTCTTCTGTTGCGTTTAATACTGCAGCCATGCTTCCGCCTTTTGTTGCGCCCATCAAGTCAGCCCTTTTCTGGATTAATTTTAGAGTTGTTTCTAGATCCATAACACCTGCTGCGTACATAGCGCAATATTCACCCAAACTGTGTCCCGCAACATAATCAGCAGTTATATTTACCCCAGACTTTAAAGCTTCCATAGCTGCAATTGACATTGTAACAATAGAAGGCTGGGTATTAACAGTCTGTTTCAAATCCTCTTCCGGCCCTTCAAAACATATTGTTGTAATACTTTTGCCTAAAGTCTTGTCTGCGGTATCAAAAACATTCTTAGCCGCTTCGAAATTTTCATACAAATCTTTTCCCATGCCAACAGACTGTGAACCCTGTCCCGGGAACAAAAACGCAATCTTCTTCACCATAATATACTCCTTTTATATTGTTATACTAACAGATACCTTCTCTCAATCTTACGATTGCACCACCCCAGGTCATACCGGCGCCAAATCCGCACAAAACTGCTGTTGTACCGAGTTTAACCTTGCCTTTTTCCACACTCTCGGCCAGAGCTATCGGAATTGAAGCTGCTGAAGTGTTTCCGTAATATTTAATATTTGTTACTACTTTATCGTCAGAATAACCTAATCTTTCCTGAACAGCTTGAATAATTCTTATATTCGCCTGATGCGGAATCAAATAATCGATATCCTCTGCCTTCATACCGGCATTAGTGATAAGGTTTTCCACATAATGCGGAAGAATTTTTGCAACAAACGCATAAACCCCTTTACCGTTCATTCTGATACCTTGCGGTTTTGGTTCATACTGTTCGACCAGCGGACAGTTTTTGCCGTCAAAAGAAAGCTCGATTAATTCTCCGAAACTTCCGTCAGATTTAATATCAATAGCGATAACGTCGTCTACTCCGTCATCAGAAGCCGTAACAACCATTGCTCCTGCGCCGTCACCGAACAAAATAGAAGTCGCTCTGTCCTCCCAGTTAACAAGGCGGGAGTTATTATCTGTTGCAACTATTAAAATCTTTTTATACATGCCTGACGCTATATAAGCTTTTGCAATACTCAAACCGTAAATTAACCCAGTACATGCAGCAGTAATATCAAAAGCCGGCACTTGAGTTTTAATTCCGAGTCTTGTTTGTATATGACATGCAATTGCAGGATACAAATCCGGCGGTGCAGAAGAGGCTGCAAGAATCAAATCAATATCATCAGGTGCCATTTTTGCTTTTTCTAAAGCGCGCTTTGCTGCTTCAAAGCCCAAATCAATGGCATTTTGTTCGCCTGAAACTACGCGTCTTTCTTTTATGCCTGTTCTCGTATAAATCCACTCGTCCGAAGTATCATATAATTTAGTTAAATCGTCATTCGTAATAACCGTCTCAGGTAAACTATACCCGACACCGGCAATTTTTAAAGGAATTAAACTGTTTCCCATTAATTTCCTGCCCCTATCCTTCTATTGACTCTGAAATCTTGCTGTTAACACCTGTTTCAACAGCTTCTTTAGCTACTCTTACGGCATTCTTAATTGCATATGCGCTGCTTCTTCCGTGTGAAATTACGGTAATACCCTTAACACCTAAAAGTAAAGCGCCGCCGAATTCTTCATAATTGATTTTTTCATAAATTCTTTTCATAAACGGTTTTGCAAGAAGTCCTATCAGCATGCCTAAAAAGTCTGATTTAAACTCGCTCTTAATCATTTTGAATAATAAAGAAGAAGTTCCTTCCGTAACTTTAAGAACAACATTGCCGACAAAACCGTCGCAAATAACTACATCGCAAAGGTTAAGGAATAATTCTCTTCCTTCGATATTACCCATAAAGTTAAACTTTTCTTTTTCTTCTTCAAGAAGATTATAAGTATTTTGCGCAAGCTCATTGCCTTTTCCGGCTTCTTCACCGATATTTAAAACACCGACACGCGGTCTTTCAATTCCTAAAACGTTTTTAGAGAATGTTATGCCCATTATTGCAAATTGTCTTAGCATTTGCGGAGTACAATTGCTGTTAGCACCGGCATCAATAATTACAATCGGTTTTTTCATTGTAGGAAGTGTAACCGCAATTGCAGGTCTGTCAATTCCCGGAATTCTTCCCAGACCAAACAAGCTGGATGCCATAGCCGCACCGGTAGAACCTGCTGCAACAAGAGCATCAGAGCTTCCTGTTGCAACTGAATTTACCGTTAATACTATTGAAGAGTTCTTCTTTTTACGAATAGCCTGTCCGGGTGCTTCGCCCATCTCTATAATTTCTGATGCGTGGGTTATTTTTATATCAAGAGATTTCACATCTATTCTTACTCGTCTTTTTCTTCCGATTTTTCCGCATTCAGACAGAAAACCTTCCTGCTGGATTACTTCAAGACAATGTTCAATCCTATCTTGTTTCCCGACTAATTCAAGCGCTACGCCGTAATCAGCCGCTGCCCATACCGCACCTGCCACTATTTCAAAAGGAGCGCGATCACCGCCCATTGCATCTATAGCTATTCTTGTCATCTTCCTCTTCCCTTTATTATTACAGATACTAAGCTTCAGGCTTTTCTTCAGTTGTTTCAGCTTCTTCAGCTTTAACTTCTTCCTCAGCCTTTACTTCTTCAACTTTTTCTTCCGCTGCAGTTTCTTCCGCTTTAGTTTCTTCAACTTTAGCTTCTGCTTTCTTTGTTGATTTTTTTGTTTTCTTAGCTTCTTTTACTTCAGCTTTTGCATCTTCAACAAAACCTTCTGCTTTTCTTGAAACAACTTTGCCTTTATATGTTCCGCAAGCTGTGCAAACTGTGTGAGTTAAAACTTTTGCGCCGCAATTAGGGCATGTTGTTAATTCCGGTTTTGTCGCTTTCCAGTTTGATCTTCTTTTTCCTTGAGCACTGTGCCCTGTTCTTTTCTTTGGTACTGCCATTTTCTTAAACTTCCTTTCTAAATACTACTTATATTATCGGGTTATTTATCTTTTTCAATCTGAATATTTTTAAAAATATCCATTCTGTTATCGTGAGGTTGAATTTCTTCATCAGACACAAATAATCCCTCATTACAATTTATACCACAAACTTTTTTATTTGGTAACTGTAATATTACAGATTGATACAATAAGTCATAAACATCTATTTCTTTTTCTCCGTTCAAATCCGTAATGAACTGTCCTGACCGGAGTTCCACCTCTTGAGAGTATTCATCATAAAGAGAATATTTTGCAAAAGTTTCATCAAGGTCAAAATCTAAATCGTAATCAAATTTATTAAGACATCTGTCGCACTCAAGAGTAATTACTCCTTCTACGTGACCTTTTGCTTCTATAAAACCGCCCAGAGATTTAAAATCT
This sequence comes from Candidatus Gastranaerophilales bacterium, assembly GCA_944322625.1. Lineage (GTDB taxonomy): Bacteria > Cyanobacteriota > Vampirovibrionia > Gastranaerophilales > Gastranaerophilaceae > CAG-196. Next base: position 4,421 of record CALUPN010000103.1, read on the forward strand.
ATTTCTGCTTTGACTCTGCACCCGTCAAGTTCCGTAATTTCATCATCAAAATCAACATGGAGAGTCTTATCAGCTTCGCGTTCAATATCGTCTATCAAAACCTTAAGCATACGGTTCTTCCTGTAATACAAGTCCTGCAATTTGAGTTGATACAAAACAAAGTTTTTTAATCGGGCCTATAGGTTCTTTTTCAACAAGAACGGGAGTCGGACTCTTCATAAGTTGTTTTAATTCCGCATAAACAGCTTGCGGATTATCATAATACATTACGACAGGAGTCGCAGAACCCTTTAAAAACAGAATTACGGCCTGTCTTGTTTTCTGAGGTGTGTTAAATTGCTGAACCATTTTTGCCTCCTTATTTTGTGTACCTATATATTATAATATAAAAATCAGAATTAACTTACTATGTAATAAAAACTTATTCGGTATATAATATAAGTTATGTTGGAAAAAATAAACGACATATTAAAAAATGACGGCGTAATTGCTTATGTAACAGATACGGTTTGGGGGCTCGGTTGTTTGCCGTCAAGCGAAAAAGCCGTTAAAAGGATTTATGACATAAAACACAGAGACGGGAAAAAGCCGCTTATTTTAATGAGTGATGAATTTTATAATCTTTTTGATTATTTAAAACAGCCGATAGAAAAAGAGGCTCAAAGGCTTATAAAAAAGCATTTCCCGGGTGCACTGACTCTGGTTCTTGAAAAATCCGAAAAAACCCCTGACTATATTACCTCTTTTCTTCCGACTGTCGGGGTAAGAATTCCGAACAACAAGACTTTTGCTGATATATGCAAAAGTATAGACGGAAGAGTGCTCGCAACTACAAGTGCAAATCTTTCCGGAGAGGCGCCTGCATTGAGTTATGAAGAAGCTGTTAAGTATGTCGGCGATAAAGTGGATTTAGTAATTCCGGATTTTGGTTGTGAAGCCGGAGGGAGGGCATCTACCGTTGCGGGGTTTAAGGACGGAAAAACCGTAATTTTCAGACAGGGTGAAGTTTTAGTTTAAATTTATGTTTTCTGTTATTCAACCAAATGTATGAGATTTTTTATTCGACACTAAAGAAAAAATCTTTTTTGCCGATAGTCGGAGTATGGAAAACTTTAGAGGTTTTTCATACCTCCTCCCCAAGTCTGGTAGCCGTTCTCATAAGAAACGGCTTTTTTTTATGC
>CALUPN010000104.1 GCA_944322625.1 Candidatus Gastranaerophilales bacterium
GTATTGTTAGAAGTATAATTAGTTGTTGCTTCTTCCTGCATTTGCTCTAACTTTCTCTGGTCTTTTTTATTGAGAGGCTCACCCGCTACAATGAGCTTTTTATAATGTGCATCTTGAGCCGCATCCATTATATCCATAATGACGGAGCTTTTAACTTTTTCATCCGCTTTAACCACAACTTCGGCTTTTTCATTATCGCCTTTGAGTTTTTCAAGGTCAGAGGCAAGGGTTGCGATAGAAGAGCGTTTTGTATCAACATAAACAGTCCCGTCTTTAGTCACTGATACGGTAACTTTTCCCTGCTCAATAGATGTTCCGCTGTTGACTTCCGGAATAGTAATCGTATTATCAACAGTCTGGAATGTCGGTGCAACAACCATCATAATGATTAAGAGCACAAGAAATATATCCGTAAGCGGAGTTATGTTAATCTCTGTGAATAAAGCTTTTTTACCTGATTTTATTGCCATGATGTATTCTCTCTGGTTCTGTTATTAGCCAAGTGCAACGCTGGATTTGGACTGAACATTAACTTCTTCTTCCGAATCAACGAAGCTTAAGAACAATAATTTGATTAATTGGAAATCATCCTCAAATCTTCTTACTGTTGATTGGAAAGTATTGTAGCATACAACTGCAACGATAGCGACGCCAAGACCGAATGCAGTTGCAATAAGAGCCGAACCGATCCCCATAGCAACTGCTGCTGATTGGTTACCTTGAGAAGCCAGATCCTGGAATGTATAAAGAATTCTGACTACCGTACCAAACAACCCTAGAAACGGTGCTACACCGCCTATTGTACCTAAGATTGTTAATCTGTGCTCTAATTTTCTTGTAGCGAGAGCTGATGCAATATCGAATGAGCGGGAGAAGCCTTTTTTCTGTTCGGATAGAATTCTAACACCTTCTTCCGTAACTTCACCGATAATTCCGCCGCATTGTACTGCAAGGTTTTGTGCCCCCATGAGGTTATTTTTTGCTAATTCTTTTTGGAGTTTCGGAATAAACTCAATAACGTTTCTTTTGTTTGCATTATAAAATGCAGCCCTGTCTATTGCAACCATAACGGTAAGAATAGAGCAGATTAAAATCGGCAGTAACACCGGCCAGTCTAATTGAATTGAATGTAATAATAGTTCCATAATTTATTTCCCCTTATCTTATATATTATTTTTTATTTAAAATCCCAGATTTTCACCTACCGCAAAATAGTAAACAATATTTGCGCCGATACTTGAGTCCGGCACTTTAGAAAGCTTTACGCTCTTTACTGCTTCAACCGCTGCATCCGCCGCATCCGGATTTTTAGTTTGATTTACATCAACTTTGATATTTTGCATGGTTCCGTCTGCCGCAATTTTAAATGAAACCGCTACTGCATTATTTGTTTTCAAATACGGTTTCCAATTTTGTTGGATTTGACTGCTGATATCCGAATGCACCGCATTTGAAACATATTGCGGATATTCGCTTTGCATCCCGAGTTGCTTCGCTTCTTCTACTTCAACCGTTCTGCAAACTTTATTATTTTGTGAAACTTTATTTTTCATATGTTTTGAAGCATAAATACCGTTTGCCTGAATATCTTGTCCGTCAAAATATATTTCAGTACTAAAACTTCCCATTTTTAATTCATTCGGAAGCGGCTTAAACGGAGCTGTTTTTAATATTGTCTGCAGTGCGGCTTTTTCAAATTCAGCAGATTTTGATGCCACAATAGTATCGTATCCGGTAATTCTTCCGGCTTTATCAATATTTACACTAAAACCGGCCTGATAATTGTTACTTACAGGATTTTTCCAATTAAGCCGCAGGCAATAGCTCAAATAATTCAAATAAATATTTCTTGCTCTGGATGCAGCTGCTTCATCAGGAGACATTGTCTTTACTGTTGAATAATGAGGCTGACTGTTATCAGCAGCAATCGCAATTGTATATATACCACCTGTAAATGCCATTGAAGCTAATATTACCGCTAATATTTTTTTCATAACAAATCCTTTCATTTTCCTCATTAATACCTTGAAGCATTGAATACGTTGTAATCGAAAGTAAACTGTATATCAATACTCTGCCCCCTAAAGTCCGCCGGAAGCGGTCTGAATGGTGCCGTTAGTTCAACAGCTTTCAATGCTGCCTGATCGGCAGAGGGCATGCCGGATGATTTATGCACTCTGCAAGATAGCAGACGTCCGTCTTTTGCTATTTTGAACAGAAGAATTACACGCTTGCTTTCGTTGCCTTTCGGCGGATCCCAATTCATTTTAATTCTTCTTTGCAATTCTCTCATATAAGGCCCGAAATCAGGCTCTCTTAATGCATCAATTCCGGGAGCACCGCCGCCACCGCCTGGGTTGCCGACATTACCGCTTCCGGAAGAACCGCGTGATAACGGGCTCGCGGAGCCTCCGGATGATGGAGATAGAGACGGTCTTGGCGCATATGAGCTTCCTCTTGATGCGGATGATGATGCACTAGAACCGGACTTAGCTCCGGTTGGTGCGGAAGTTCCACCGACAGGTCCTGTAGAAAGTGTTTTTCCCGGTGGAGCTGCCTTTGGTGCAGGGGCTCTGAACGGAGTGGAAGGTTTTGCTACAGGAGCAGGCGTCGAAGTCGGCCTTGCACTCGGTCTTGCAGTCGGCGGTGCCGGTTTAGCCGGAGACGGCTTTGCAGCAGGCTGTGGTTTTTTCTGAACAGGCTGCTGCGTCTTTTTAGGCTGCGCTTGTTGTTGTTTTACCTGTTTTTTTATCTGCTGTTGCTGTTGTTTTATTAACTTGTTAGCACTCTTAGCCGCTGCAGACGGTTTTGAAGCTTTTTTAGGTGCGGGTGAAGGCATTGAGACCTTGCGTTTCGGATCGTTAATCCCGCCGCTTCTGGAATTCATGTCAGAACGGTTTTTCGTATTCGGGTCTCTCGGTTGAGCCTCCTTATCAACAAGTACAAATTCTATATCTTTTTTTAACTGTGCCTGCGGTTTTTTAAACAGGCTTAAATTAATTCCCATTAATGCCAGTGCAACTGTTATTAGCCATATTAAAAGCACTACTGCCGGATGAAGTGCTGTTGAAATTGCAAACGAACGCCTTATCGGAATAACCTCAGGTTTGCTTGTTGCAATCGAAGGAAGCTTGTATTCCTTCAAGTCTTTATCCTCATCCTCGTCTAGTATAAAACTGTTTTTATTAATTATTGTCACTTTATATTCTCTCTTATATTACTCTTTTAGAATAATAAAATCATATGAAATTTAAATTATCCTGCTTACTAATTTTCGTAACTATAGCTTTCTGCGGAAACCGTAATCGGTTGAGTCAGTAAAAGCTCTATTGTGGCATTGGCAGGGATTTCAACGTCGTCGCCCTTATCCCATACAGATTTTATTAATCCGCCGCCTGCGCCGACTGCTGTACCTAAAGCAGCTCCTCTTCCGACATTTCCCCCCGCAAGAGCGCCGAATACTACACCGGAGAGAGCACCAGCAGCGCTACCTGCTGCCAAATCTTTAGCATATTCTTTTGTAACATCTAATTTTGTTCCGCCGACAAGAACTCCTGATGAATCGTCTGTTTTAATTACTGCAGAAATAGGAATTTGAGTACCGTATGGAGTATAAATTTGCGTAAATCTTACGCTTAATTTCCCGTTCATACTTCCTCTTTTAGCCTTAGATGCTTCAATGACTGTCCCTGTAATATTACTTCCTGCAGGAGCTATAAGCTTGTTATTATAATAAAAATCCGAACCTAAAAGCATACTTACACTCTGTCCTGCACTAACAGAAGCTGAAGATAGAGGACTCGTAAGTGTTGCAGGAATAGAGGTTCCGGCCGGTACCATAACAACACTTCCTTGTAAAGGCCGGCTTGTGCTGTATTGCATGGGCTGCTGCACATAATTGCTATTGTATGCAGGCTGAACTTGAGGCTGCTCAAAAGAATAATTAGATGCTGCAAATACTGTATTTAAAGAGCTGAATGCTGCTAATATAATTATTGCCGCTAACTTTTTGTTCATAATAAAGTCCTCCCCTATATAACATTTTATTATTAAACCCGATTTTGTCAATTGAAGATAAAGAGGTGTGAACTTTTTCTCTGAAGAGCAAGGCGGTTTGTATAGTAGCGGGTATTACATTTAATTTATCAATGTGTGTGTCATATGAATAGGTGCAACAAGAACAACAATAAGATTAGCCCCGGATGCTATTGTAATATGTTCTCCCATTTTTCTTTCGCCGCCGGGGACTGCTTGCAGCACTCCCATTGCTCTAAACATTGTCCACCTTTGGTAATGCGGCATCCGTATATATTTAGCCGGCGGAGTAAGTTCACCTCCTATTGTATTGTTGTTTGCTGTATATATATAAGATTTTATCGGTATTTCAAATCCGTCAGGAAGGTTCATTTTGTTTACAAAAACTCTCATTGCTGCGTTTGTTCCGATTATAGGCTCGTTTTTCTTGTCAATATAGCCTGAAAGCTTTGTACCTTGAGGTATAACATTCTTATTATAAAGGTAAATGTCGGCAGTTGTGACAAAATTGACCTTATCGCCCTCTTCACAGTATGCAGTTGAGAATTCTTGCAGGGAAATTACGGGAATATGAGTTCCTGCGGGAATATCAAATTCATCATAATCTCGTAAATTTACTTCTGCAGCAAAGGATACATTCATAAAAAAAATTAATACAAGTGTTATTAAATACCTCATAATAATAATTATAATATTTTCAACGGAATTGTCTATATCTCTTTTAAATATTCTTTTATTAGATTAATAGGGGTTGCAAAACCTATTCCGATATTTGAAATGTTATTATCAGGATTATAAATAGCTTGATTTATACCTATAATTTCTCCTTTTGTATTCAGTAAAGGGCCGCCTGATGAACCGGGATTAATTGCTGCATCTGTCTGAATGCGATTTTTAGCATAATCTATTCTGGATATAATTCCCTGTGTCAATGTTCCGCTAAATCCGAACGGATTCCCTATTGCCAGAACCTTTTCACCGACTTTAATCTTCTCTGAATTTCCAAGCTTTACGGTTTTTAAGTCGGTCGGTACGTCGATTTTTAACAACGCGATATCCTTATTATCACCTAAATGTTTAAGAACTTTTGCCTCGTAATTTTGTCCGTTACTCATTGTTACAATGACGGCTTTTCCGATGTCAATAACATGGGCGCTTGTTAAAATAATTCCGCTTTTATCAATTATACAACCTGTGCCGCAGGAAAGGCCGTCCGGTACTTGTGAATCTACCGTCACTATTGCGGGATTAATTTTTTCATAAATCGATACAGCGCTTTTTTCTGCACCGCCAAAAGAATAAACCGGCAGGGATATAATAATAAATAATACTGTGAGTATAATTCTTTTTAACATACCTAAATCTTTACAAATATTATAACTTCATACAATCAGTCTCTTGAATTTTAGATGGTCTATATATTGTCAGCTTTCAAATTTTAAGCTATAATATACGAGATAGATTTATCACAATCGACACACAGAAGGAGAAAAATATGTCAAGAATTGAAAGTTTTAAACAAGC
>CALUPN010000105.1 GCA_944322625.1 Candidatus Gastranaerophilales bacterium
GTTATCAAGGAATTTTAATACAGCATTGTCAAAGGAGGTATTTCCTGAACTTTCAACCAGTTCATAGTTTCTTAACCTTCCCATTTTATCTACAGTGTATCTTACTTTTGCTTTTAAGTTTTGATTCTTTGCAGGATATAAAAAACCGTCCATCAGGGCTGAACGCAGGTTAAACAGGAACTTTTCCTGCTCCATTCTTTTTAATTCTGATTTTTTAATAAGACGTTCGACAACAGCAACAGCAGGACCTCCGCCTATACCTTTCATAAGGTTGTGAGTTGGAAAAGTTGTATCAAGAATTTTGTTTTCCCATTTTACCTGACGTCTTCCCATATAGTCTGTTATATATACATTTTTAACAGAACCGTCAGGCATAATTTCAGCATCAACTCTGACAGGATAGTTCAACAGGTAATCGGCAGAAAATCCCAGCACCTCTATCATTTGATTAACGACTTTTTCACAGTAGTCTGTGTACGGGCTTGCTGATACAGGCAAACCTAGACAAATAATTAAAGTTATTACTAAAAAATATTTTTTATAACTCAAAATTCAATCCTTTCTTGATAAAAAATTTTATTTAATCATCGCTGAATGCTGCAAAATACAATAATATTAGTCCGATTAACAGTTCCATTATTAATTCCTTTTCTTATTTTTACTTTATTTTAGAATATTAGTGCGTCAGATTTGGTCAGGTTAGAAAAGAGTTCCCTGAATTTTTGCATTTGTTAGTTTACAGTATTCAAGTATATCTTTAGTTGAAGCACCACGGTCTTTCATTGAATAAAATGTGTTATCGTCTAAAAGTGAATAAGACCAGGTTGCAGACATTCTATTATCTAAAGGTAATTCATTAACTTTTTTACACCAATCAACAGCACTTTTCTGTTTCTGCTTCACATTTACATTATCTAAATCTTTTTGAGCTTTTGTTTCTACCAAATAAATATTATCATTAATTTTTACTACAAAATCAGGTGAGTATGATGATAAAAGTCCGTCAGTTCTAATATATTTCATATGTGCAAAACTATGATAATTTTCATTTATTTTAATCAACCGTTCAACTTCGGAATCTCTATCTGCAAATAGTAAAAATTCTTTTTCAAATTCACCTTTGTTAGAAGGATAGGCTGTTTTTTCATAAATTGATTTTCTAATATCTAACGCAAAATTTTCTCTCATTTTTAATTTTTCAACTTGAGAAAAATAATTCTTTTTAACTGTTGCTTCAGTTACATCAATAGAATTTTGCATGTCATAAACTGTTTGACTTACTTCTTTCATAATATGTTCCAGTATTCCGGCTCTTGCAATCATAAGCACCCGCCAGTTGTTATCTTCATTCGGGTCAAACGGTTTACCAAACAATTTTGTTTTTATATATTTATCAATTACATTAACCAATGCAACTTGATTTACCTGCATTGTAGGATAGCTTGAATGACCTCCGATTCTTGCAAGATTATTTGTAATTGCACTTAACATTCTGGCAAGAAATTCATTGTAACTTTGAGCATTAAACAACTGAGACGATACCTTGTAATCACCAAATCGTGTTTTAACTGTCATTTCTTCCGAATAAAAACTTTCATCTCCGTAATTTTTTACCATGTTTTTTAGCTGAGATAATGTCCATGGTAATTTATTCAGGTTATCAGTTTTTAATTCACCAAGGTGCAAGATTTCTTCTTTATCAGAAATTATTGTCGGGATATAAATATCATAATTTTGATAGTTTTCTTTTAATTCTACGGTTATAATATCTCCGAGAATACTTTCTTTAGTCGGCATTTCCTTTTCATTAACAACCATGTCACTTTCTAAGTCATCGTAAAACTGAATAAATGCAGGATGTTCAATAATACTAAGTATATCAAGATAATTATTCGGGTCTTGATGTTCTACAAACATCTTATATCTGTTTTCAGCTTTAATCTCCAGATAATCCTTTTCTCTCCACATTAAGCGTAACCCGCGTCCTATAACTTGTTCAAGGAGTATCGGAGCTTGTGAGGAACGAAGTGGTACAATTACGCAGACATTACTTACATCAAAACCTTCTCGTAACATTAAAACAGAAACAATAACTTTAGGAGTGGAATGCTTATCAATATTGAAAAGACGTTGTTTAATTTCTTTCCATTCACTTTCTTTCACAGAACCTTGTCTGTCAGAATCTATCTGCATAATATCTTCATCCGCAAGTCCTTCAGATTTTAAAAATTCACAAACTAAAGGAGACACTCTTGTATCTTCACAAATTATAAGCATTTTAGGATATTTGTTTTCGGCTTCTTTTATAAAAGCATCTTCAAGAATTTTTAGTTTAGATAGCCCTGCTCTTAACATAAGTCGTTGACCATCAGATAAATCTACAACTTTTTTCCCGTCCCTGACAGCTTTAAAGTCTAATTCTTCATTTTCAAGTGATGCTAATTCTTTACGTTTATCAATAGCTATTGTTTTAACTAATCCGTCTCTAATAGCTTCTTTTAAGGCAAAATCAACAATTATATGCGGGAAATAATGTTTTGTTCTTTTTTGTCCGGAACCTGTAACATCATAAGGAGTTGCAGAGAAATCTATTTGTATAAAGTTTCTGCCTTTGTTTTCTGATATAAAATTCAAAGATTTTTGCCATTCAACTTCTGTAACAATTCCGTTTGATTTATTTTCGTGAATATGGTGAGCTTCATCATTAAACACACAAATATTCTCAAGGGATTGTAAATACTCAAGTTCACCGCCTTTTAAAAATCTGTTATCAAGAGTATTTAATTCATGACCTGTTGTTGTTCCTGGTACAATAGGTAATAAATCTTGAATGATTCTGCTCGGTTCTTCAAGAGGTGAAACTTCTGTTTCGTCTTCATCTTTCTCTGCACCAGATAATAGATGCCAGTTTGTAATTGCTATCAGCCCTTCCCCTGTAACTTTTTTTCCGATTTCTTCCTTTCGTACAACATTATTTTGAATAAAACTAAAAATTGTTTGTCTGTATTTATCCGGAATAAATAGGTTTTCATTTCTTTTTATATCTGATGTTAGAAAATCTCGAGTGCCATCTTCCTGTTCTTTACCTAAAAATGCGTCTAATAATCTTTCATATACAATTAACCCCGGTGCGACAAGCAGAAAATTCTTTGTAAATTTAACTTCATTTTCAACTTCTTTAAATTTTGCATTTAAGTATTGCCAAATTAAAAGAGCGTTAAGTACAAATGTTTTCCCTGTACCGGTTGCCATTTTTATACAATATTTAGGGTGTTGAAATTTGTCATTTGCAATGTAATTGAAAAAATTTGGAGTAAGCAAATCCTGACTTGCTTGCTGATACATTGAAAGAATAGAATCAGCCTTTAATATTTCATGACAGTATATTGCATTTAGAATAGCCTGTTTTTGTCCTTTGTGAAAGTTTATATACCTTGTTGAACAAAATGCCTCCCCGAACCAAAAACGTAATAAATCCTGTGTCACAGGAGTAACTTTTGAGAGGAAACTGCCGTTATCCCATTCCTGATTAACAAGTTTGCTTAATTGTCTTGCAAAATCCAAAGGAATGTCTTTTGTTCCGGTATTTAATAATGTTGGCATTTAAACCTCCTGTATCAGATTTCTTTTACAACCACACTCTCAAACCCAAATACATCAACTGCTTTAACACAGATTGTTCTATGTTCTTTATGTGGAACCTGTATTTTTGCATATTTTATAACTCTCAACGGGTCATTATCATTGTATTTATTTTCTCTGTAATCTTGCCATTTGCTTCTGAAAGTTTCACCGTCATAATCCGGGTCAACACTCCAATATTCAATCAATGCTAACGGGTCATTTGCAATAACTTTTTGTAACTGTTCTTTATACTTATCGTCCAATGGCAACGCATCCGGTGATAACAAAACATAATTCTCTAATTCAATTTCAAGTTCATCTTCTTCACTAGAGAAAGTATTCATCTTTGGTTCTTTGATAGTCAAATATTGAAGCGAAGAAAACCTGATAGTATTATTTCTTAGTAATTGTTGATAACTTGAATTTTTAGAAAGTTTATTTAACAAATCAGGAGGTATAACAAGAACTTCAATCTGAGACCTGTCAATGTCTTTAAGAATATTTGCAATATCAAATGTAAAATTCCAGCCTAATATCACAACTTTATTCCATCCTCCCATAAAACTCTCTCTTAATTCTTGGGCTTTTTTAATGGTAGATAAACCTGTCATTTTATTTGGACTGTCAACATAAACTAAAGTTCTAGTACCTTTTAATTGTCCTAAATTACGTGGAGTATTTTCATCCGCAAACGGGATTGCACCATACAGGTTTAATACAACTTGTGATAAATCTCCTACACGTTTAAATTCCTTTGTTGAAGCAAAAACTTCTCTTTGATAATCACCGACTGCTTGGTACAAAAAAGGCTTTGCTTCCTGGTCAATAAGACGTTTCCTCATAATCATATTAGCGGGTTTGCCAAAATCTGACATAATCCAGCGACGACCAAGTTTTTCCGCAACTGCCCCCGTTGTTCCGGAACCCGCAAAGAAATCTGCAACAATGGAGTTCTCATTAGATGATGCTTTGATTATACGTTCCAAAAGTTTTATTGGCTTTTGTGTTGCATAGTTTAAACGTTCGGATGAGCTTCCTTGTAATGATACTATATCATCCCAAATAGAATCCAGTGCTGTTCCTTCTTTATCTGCAATATATTGTTTTAGATATTCTCGTGAACCATTATAATAAATTTTGTTTTCTAATTTTAATTTTTCTCTACTTTTCACAGAATAGTCTCTTAATTCTTGTAATCTATAAGCTCCTCTTCCATCATTATCATTGTATTTATACATTTTTAATGTCGTTTCTGAATAGTTTTTAAATTGTCTATAAAAAATATTTTCAAAATTTTTTGAATAAAAGAAAATGGTATCATGATTTCTGCAATATTGACGGGAATTGGTATTGGTATTTGCGTTACCTCTTCTCCAAATTAATTCATTCCTAAAATTATTTTTACCAAATAACTCGTCCATCAAAATTTTCACATAATGTCCAACATGCCAGTCAACATGTACATAAATTGAACCTTGTTCTGACAATAATTCCCGCATTAAATACAATCGAGGGTACATCATTTTTAGATAGGATATTGTACCATCTTTCCAAGTATCGGAATAAGCAAATTGTTCTAGTACATTAGGTTTTTGTTCAATATCACACCCAGGTAGTGTTATTTTTGTTCTGTAATCAGCTTTAGAATCATAAGGTGGGTCAATATAAATAAGGTCAATCATTCCTCTCATAGAGGGCAAACCAGTTGCCTCATCTCCATTTAAAAGTGCCTGCATTACAAGCAGATTATCACCGTAGCAAAGTCTGTTGAACCAATTCTGCCCGTCTATTTCCTGATATTTACCATGAAATAAATTACTTTCTTTTCTTACAGGTAATACGTATTCATTTGTTTGAAGAGTAATTTTATTATTACTTTCCAAACGTTCCATTATTCTTTCTAC
>CALUPN010000106.1 GCA_944322625.1 Candidatus Gastranaerophilales bacterium
TAAAGGAGAGCTTATATGAAGAAAAAACTCGGATTTACGTTGGCGGAAGTGTTGATTACACTCGGAATTATAGGAGTAGTCGCGGCATTAACCGCTCCGGCACTCGTACAAAATGCTGGAACGGCACAAGGCGGCCCGAAGCTTGCAAAAGCAGTTTCGACTTTAGAAAATGCAAATCAAAACTTACTTGTTGATGAAGAGGCCAGTAAGTTAACGGCTATAATAGACGGGCAAGAAGAAGGAAGCGGGGCAAGGAAATATAGTAGTAAACTTGCTGATTATATGAAGATTTCACAATACAGCTTTGAAGAAGGTGCGAATTATATAAATTTGTTAAATTCGAATAATCAAGGGAGCAATCTCTCTGATGCTGTAAGTGCGTTAGGAGGTACAGGTTCTGCTTTACTTGCTTTTTTTGATTTGAATATTGCAAATGATGGCATTATGTATGGTATAAGAATGACTGCTGAGAATATTGATAAAACTCTACCCGCTCATAGACAAACCGTAGGAACGATTGTGATTGATATTGACGGACTAAAAGGAAAAAATAAATATGGTAAAGACATATTTTGGTTTGCACTTAAAAATGACGGTTCTTTAAGGCCGTTGGGCGCCACAGGTTGGGCGGAAGATAAGGCTATTGCTAAAGCTTATAATTGGAGAGACGGTACATCAGACAAATGTAACGAAGATGAAGTAACAACAGGCTTTACCTGTGCGGGTTCTATTTTCGAAAATAATTTAAAAGTGATTTATGAATAAATCCAATAAAGCGCGGATTTAAATCCGCGCTTTATTGATTATAAATATTTAGTCATAATCAATTTCTTTAAAGCTTTTGCATTGACCGCCTGAGGTTCAAGTTCTGTAATCTTATCCAGATTTTTTAAAGCTTCTTTATAAAGACCTAAGTTTTTTTGTACTGCTGCAAGGGCATAATATGCATCAATAAATTTATTATCAAGTGCAAGTGCTGAAGCAAAGTCATCCATTGCGCCTTTAGGGTTTGTTTTTATAATAAGTCGTCCCCTGTTATAATAAGCATCAATCATATTTTTATTTATTTCCAGAGATTTTGTATAATTTTCGTATGCTTCTTTTGTCTTGCCTAATGCTTGATAAACTATTCCTTTGTAGAAATAAGCCAAATCAGAAGTTTTGTTGTATTTTATAACTTCGTCGAGATTACGCAGAGCTTCCGGGAAATTTCCTTCATTGGTTTCCGTAATACCAAGGCTTAGATAATATTTTTCCATAAATTCTTTATCATCTTCGATACAAACTTCAAGGAACAAGTTCGCTTTATTATCTATTGCCATTTTAAACTTCGGATTAAGAAGAATGGCTTTGTTATAGTCTCTTAAAGCTCCTTCAAAATCTTTTTGCTTATATTTTGTATACCCTCGGTTATTGTATGCAAGAGCGCATTTAGAGTCTAATTCAATCGCTTTGTCATAATCTTTTACGGATTTTTCGTAGTCCTGAAGCTCGTTATTTACAAGTCCCCGATTGATATAAGCATCTAAAAAATCAGGTTTAGCTTCAATTGCTTTAGTATATAAAGCTCTTTTTGTTTCAAGATTTTCAGTGATAAGGGCAAGATAAAAATAATACTCTTCATTCTCTCCGAAACGTTTTAAATCCCTTTCAATAATCTTGCGTGCGGAATCATAATCATTGGCATTTAAACAATTAACAATCTTTTTTATAACTTTATTCTTCTCTTTCATTAGTCAATACTACCATAAAACCCGGGCGGTAAAAACTGCCCGGGTAAACAATATTACTTAACAAAAAATGTTGCGTTAACATTCGCATTAATTTTTACAACTCCTTTGGAAATTGTGGTCGGAGCGCTTCCTTCTGCTGCGGAATCAGCAACGGAGGCTAACATATTTTTTGCCATGTATAATCTGGGTGAACCGTAATTATTAGCATTGCAGCTTGCGTCAAATGTTCTTACACCGTCGATGGTTGCAGAAAGATTTTTAGCCAGATATGAAGCTCTTGTTTGAGCTTTTTTAGCGGCAATTCCTAATAATTCGTTACACTGAGAATCATAATTGGATACCGAGAATGTTAAGTTGTCTACATTTGTAGCACCGGCTTCTATTGCTTTATCAATCATTTGTCCGACTTTATCAATAGATTTTGTATGAACAATTACTCTGTTTGAGACTTCATACTTATCAAGATTTCTTTTGCTGCCGGAATAAGTGTATATCGGTGATGCGCTGAAATCAGCAGTCTTTATATAATCTCCGTCTGCCGTTTTGAGCATTGAGCTTAAAACGGAATATACTTTATCTGAAATTTCTTTGTTCATCTGAGTTGCTTTCTGCATGGATTTTGAATCAGATGTTTGTACGGCAAAAGAAATTTCAACGACATCCGGCGCAACTTCCGTATTTGCATTTGTGTTAACGGAAATATAACCTCTTTCCGTGCCGGACGCATTTACAGCCGGGGTTATTAAAGATGTACAACCGGCAATCATTCCTAATACTGCTACTGCTATTAATGTTTTTTTCATGTTTCCCTCCATTCAATAAAAACCTCTTTTAAACATTTTTTTATTATATCATTTAAACGATTTAAAAAAATAAATGTTCATTTATAATAACCATTATGAAAGCTTTTGTATGGAACGGCAACAGTATAGAGTTAATTGAGCGTCAACGCCCCGTCACAGAAAACCCAAGAGATGCTGTTATAAAGGTTACTTATTCTTCTGTATGTACAAGTGATTTACATATAATAAAAGGATTTGTGCCGAAGGCTAAAAAAGGAATAGTTTTGGGGCATGAGTTTGTCGGAGAAGTAGTGGAACTGGGTGCGGAGATAAAAAATCTGCAAATCGGTGACAGAGTAAGTGCTAATTGTGAAACTTTTTGCGGAGAGTGTTATTTTTGCAGGCATGGGTTTATAAATAATTGTCAAAACGGAGGCTGGGAGTTAGGTTGTACAATTGACGGTTGTCAGGCTGAATATGTGCGAGTTCCATACGCTGATACGGGGCTGACTAAAATCCCGGATAATGTAAGTTATAAAAGTGCTTTGTTTGTCGGAGATATTTTATCAAGCGGATATTTCGGAGCAGAACTTTGTGAAATTAAGCCTGATGATACTATAGCCGTTATCGGAGCGGGGCCTGTCGGGTTGTGTGCGATGATTTGTGCAAAACTTTTGGGTGCCGGAAAAATTATTGCTATAGATATTGATGACTGTAGGCTTGATTTAGCTAAAAAACTTAATCTAACGGATTATGTTTTTAATGCAGAAAAATGCGTAATTGAAGAAGAGGTTAATAAGTTAACTTTAACGCGCGGGGCTGACGGAGTTATAGAAGCAGCAGGAGGAAAAAATACATTTGAAACGGCCTGGAAGATAGCAAGACCTAATTCCGTAGTTGCAGTTGTTGCAATGTATGAAGAAAATCAGGTTCTGCCTCTTCCTGAAATGTACGGAAAGAATCTGATATTTAAAACCGGCGGAGTTGATGCAATACACTGTAAAGAACTGCTTGATATGATTTCTGAAGGGAAAATAAATACAGATTTCTTAATCAGTGCAGAATATTCTTTTGATAATATTTTAGAAGCATACAGAGATTTTGAATTAAAAAAAGGCGGATGTTTAAAATTTGCGATTAAATATTAATTACTTACCGAAAATTTTTTTTATGCGTGAAAGCAGACCCGGTTTCTTGTCCCTCTTTTCCGTTTTTGTCGCTGTTTGTTTAGCCTGACCCTCAAGAGTTTTATTAAACTCGTCTATATATTTGTTAACATTATCAAGTCTTTGTTGTTCTTCTTTGCTGATTTGATGAGTTTTAACATCTTTTCTTAAAAAATTTCGAACACAATATTGAAGGTCTGCTTTGTTTTTTGCTCTAAGAGTATGAACAAGGATAGTGTTTTTAAACATAGTAATAATACCGCTATTTGAGTCACATAAGCAGCAGGCCGTGAAATCTTCCCCTTTCTTTGCCCAATCCTTTGTGAGTTCTTGAACTTCTTTGTTTTTTACAAAACTGTCCAAAACTTCTGCCGGCCAAATCTCGGGTTTAATAACTATCATTTTTTTAAATGCCGGTTTATTATTGTTAAAATTTGTATTTATTTTATCAATGTGCATATTATCTCCTCAGTCTATAAAGTTCAGTATAGATAAAATGATTTGTATTTTCAATGACTTTACTAAGGCAATTTTTAAATATTAGAATACTTTATATATATATGGATAAATTTTCTAGTAATATTAATCTGATAAGTAGTACTAATAATTCTTATTATCCGGCTTTTAGACAAAAGCCAGAACCTAAGACGACTACAGACCCTATAGTTTCGCAAGTGTCTATGAATGGTTTAGATGCTATTGCTAATTATAATGCTGCTGCAATAGCTAAACAAAAAAATATTCCAGAGTGTTTTAAAAAATCTTTAGAAGAATATATTGCGTTATTACAATCTAAAATGGATTCAAATAACTTCACTTGTACAATTGAAATGTCCAGGCCAAATGATTGTATGCTTATTATAAAAAATAAGAAAAATGATAATATTACTGATATTTTTAGGTATAAAGATGGAGAATGTGTTGAATGGGAAAATAACATTTATCAAGATGGTAAGTTAGCAAAGCATATAGTTAGAAACAAAGAAGGAATTAAGTTTTCTAATCAAGTATTTTATAGAGATAAATATCCACAAGAGAGATTTACTAAGTACGGCATCAATTATGAAACAACTCCCGGAGAATTAATGGATTACTTTGAAAAGAATAATATTAAATACGATTGTGATTATAATGTATCTGATGATAATATACACCAGGTCACAATAGGCGAATTTGATAACAATGGAAATCTAGTACGCGGCTACTGGTATTATTATGGAGAAAATAACTTTAATGAAGAGCTTTCGTGGCTTGCCGTTTCCGAATATAATAATAATGAAGAAGAAGTCCGAAGAATTGAATTTAAAAATGATTCAACTGAAGTTTGTGATTATAATCTCTCCAAACCATCAAATTCAGTACAAGTTTAACTTCCGGTAAGTCCGTCTTTGCTCTTTTTGTAATTTTCTTTGAGATAATCTTTTCTCTCCTTAATTTTCATCAAAGTCTGCATATCCATTTGTTCAAGCTTGCGTTCGTATTCAAGTTTTTTTATTCCGTTTTCAAACCTTTGAGCCTCTTTTGCTTCTTTTTCTTTGGCTTTTTGCTGTTCTTTTGCCTGTCTGGCTTCAAATTCAACTTCCGACATCGGCATAACGTCCATATCTTCCGCCAGCCTGTAGCCTACAACAGCAACTGGAATATAATCGCCCTTTAATGACTCCAGTCTTGAATTTTCCCCATAGACATCAATGCTCCATGTGCCTAAAAACTTCGGAACTTCACCAGTGTAAGCGTAAGCACATACAATAACCCGATTTTCATTGTTTGCATCAAATCCCATCGGATAAATGTCCCATCTCTTTTCATCAAAATCCACT
>CALUPN010000107.1 GCA_944322625.1 Candidatus Gastranaerophilales bacterium
TCTTCCGATCTAATAAAAATTAGGGAATGTAACAAAAATTTAACAAATCGAAAGATAAAGGCAATTTTTTTATAAAACAATACTTTATATATCTGTGTAGAAGTAAAATTTTTTCATTCGGAGGTAAAGTGTATGGCAATTACAGTTAACAGCAAAAAGAAACAGGTCAAAAAAACTTTTCAGGAATTGATTAATGATTTAATGACATCAAGTTCTGAAAAAGTAAGATATAATGCTGCCCGTGTTTTAGGTGAAATGGGTGATTCTAAAGCTGTTGAACCGTTAATTAATGTCTTAAAAAATGATAAAAACGGTTCTGTTCGTCTATATGCCGCAAGAGCTCTCGGCGAACTCGGAGATTCTAAAGCAACTGAACATTTAATTGAATCCTTAAGAGAAGACCGTAATGTTGACGTAAGAGTTCGCGCAGCACGTGCATTGGGTCGTTTGGGCGGTAAAATTGTTGTTGAACCGCTTGTAGAAGCTCTTAATGATGAAAATTCACAAGTTTGTATTACTGCAACAGACGCTCTTATTGAAATCGGTGATGTTGCAACAGATGCTTTAATGAAGTCATTGGATCATGAAAAAGTTAACGTGAGATGCGATGCTACCCGTGCTTTAGGCGAAATCGGCAATAAAAAATGTGTTGATAAAATTATTAACATGCTTTATGACGAATGGGTAAACGTAAGAATTTATGCCGTAACATCTTTAGGCAAATTAAACGATACTAAAGCCGTTCCGGCATTAATTGAAGTTATGAAAAACCGTTCTGAAAACGATTTGGTAAGAGCCGGCGCTGCTGCAGCACTGGGTGTTTTAAGAGACCAGAGAGCGTTACTTCCGTTAAGAGAACTTATTATGGAAGCAGAAGAGCTCGGAGAACTTGAAGACACTGCTCTTAAATCTTTCAAAAAGATTATGGCTGCTAACTGGCAGACTATTCCCGGTGCTACACAACAGAAAAAACCGGTACAAGCATACTAAAGTAATAGATTTTCATCAAATAAAAGTGGCGGACTTTAAAAAGTCCGCCACTTTTATTGTAAACTTATGTAAAGAACTGTTGTTTTAGGAGGCAATTTTTTGTGTCGGAAATACTTTATTATAGTACATAGTAGGATTAAGGCAGATTAAAAGGAGATTTTTATGGGATTAAGATTTGGGGTAATTAAATCTTTATTAGGCAGCGCAAAAAAAATAGTGCAAGAAACGCCAAAAGCACCGCAGAAAATGACACGAGTTTTTACGGATTCCTCAAGCGGAATTGTTAAAATGGAGAGAAATATTACCAGAAATGGTCAGGAAGCACTGGCAACATTGGAAGTTTCTCCTAACGGCAGCAGACGTCTTACAATTGAAGGCGGCGATAATACAATCTGGAGAACAACTCAAGTTACAAGAGAAAAAGGAGCCAGTGTATTTGGTGGTGATAAAATTACGGTTGATAAAGATTATACCAAGTACTGGTGTTATGAAGAAAATACGAAACTTGTCAAAGAATATAATCCGCAAGGTATTCTTGAGCATAAAGAACTTAATTATCATAAAAATATAGGCAATGAAACTTTTATAGACCATAAATCTGTTCAAGACAGAGTCTACAATGAGTATTCATTGCGCAGCGGGCACCGTGACATGCTTACGAATCCAAATGATAGCCGATATATAAAACACTCATTAGATGATAAAAATAATTATAATAGATTTGCAGACGGCAGCTCTACAAATTATACAAGAACAATCCAAGCTAAAGAACAAGCCGCGATAGATGCAGCTAAGAAAGCAGAGGCAGAAGCTCTTGCTGCAAAAGAAGCCGCAAAAAAAGCAGAGGCAGAATTAAGGGCAAAACAGCCCCGCATAAATATTGCAAAAGCTCTGGATAAAAATATCGATGATTTGGCCGTAAAAGAGACAAAACTGGCTGATGGTACAATAGAGCGCACTTTTACTGATCCTGTAAGCGGTAAAGTTCTTGCAAAAACCCAGGATTTGGGTATTCTTCATAAAGAGTGGATTTATGGCGGCAAAGCAGATATGATATATATGAAACAAGTCGGTAAAGATGAACCGTATATTTTTTCTAAAAAAGGAAATTACACTCAGCTAAGTTTTCAAAAGGATTGCAGTTATGATCCTTCTCGGAAATATAGTATTAGAGATCAATACTACAATGATGGCAGCACTTCTTTAAAAAGAAATTTTTCAGGTAAAGAACTTTATTCTGCTAATGGTCATGTAACAGTTTACGACGAAGCAGCTGCCTCAATGAGAAAATCATATTCTAATTGTAAGGATATAGATAAAGTTTATCCTGATTTTCCGAAGATACTAATTCGTAATGACGAAGTTCTCTTAGGAAGATATCGAACACGCTTAACTGCTCCTGAAGAGAAGGCTGTTCGAGAACTTAAAGCATTAAATGCAGAAGCAAAACAAAATGTGGTAAATTTTGATGACTTATTCAGCAATTTTGTTGACTAAATTTAAAGAGGCGCCGGTTAGTTAACCGGCACCTTTTGTATTCTACATTTTAATTAATATTTTTATACTTTCTTTTGCTTTATTTGCTTCAAAAGCTTCAACAGCATTGTCGATTGAGTAGGTTTTTGTAATAAACGGTTTAAAATCTACCCGGTTATTTTCTAATAGTCTTAGAGCCGGCGCAAACTGGCCGCAGCGAGAGCCTAAGACTGTTATTTCGTCTATTACAATCGGAGCCAGATTTAATTCTTTACCAGTTGCAACAGTACTTTTTAGAACCAGAACTCCTCGCGGTTTTGTTAATGACATTGAAGTTTCAAAGCCTGATGCTGTGCCTGTAGCTTCAACAACAACATCATATATTTTTTGGGGGGTAAATTCATTTAACAGTTGTGTTTTTACTCCCTGGACTTTTGCAATATCAAGCTTGTTTTGATGTTTCCCAACAAGAAGTACATCAAAGTTTTGAGCGTGAAGAGTTAAAGCTGTTGTTAAGCCTAATTTGCCGTCACCCAGAACAAGAACTTTTGCAGTCGGTTCTATATGCAATTGTTCGGTAATTTCGCACGCTGCTGCAAGCGGTTCTACAAAAACAGCCTGCTCATCCGGAACATTTTCAGGAACTTCAAATAATACATTCGTTGGCATTGTCATATATTCTGCAAAACAGCCGTCTTTGCGCCAAATCCCGAGAGTATGTCTATTGGGGCAGTGGCGGTAATTTTTCTTTGCGCACCATTCGCATTCGGGATCGTTGCAGCCATAGCTTATTTCTGCAACAACTCTTTTTCCGACAAGCGACTTGTCATCGCTGTTAACTTCTTCAACTACACCGACAAATTCGTGTCCGAGAATTCCTGCATATCCCATATACCCCTTAGTGATTTCATAGTCTGTATTACAAATTCCGGCAAGAGTAACTCTGATTAGAGCTTCGCCTTCTTGCGGAACGGGTTTCGGGTAATTTTTATCTAATTTTAATTCTTTATCAAAAACGATTGCTTTCATAAATATTTACTCCCTTCTATTTAAAAATATCATAAATAAAGAACCTTGGGTTTAGATGTAAAAAACTCTTAACAATCCATATGTGAAATTAAAAAATGTTGTAGTATATTCTTGTACCTGATTTTGAAACAAGGTTTGAAAACCGCGTAGGATAAATCTTTCAAGGGTACAGGGAATAATTTACCCGTACAAAAAAATATAAAGACGGAGGTTTGCTGATATGCGTCACTGCTGCCAATTTCGTCCTGATGATATTTATTATCTTCAGGATAATGATAACTATTCTTCAAGAAAATTATCAATAGGTTTTTGCCCGATTTGCGGCAAGCCGGTTGCCGAACTCATACAATGGAGATTTGACGGCAAATTCGATAGAGATTGCTTTTCCGGAATTAAGGCAAACGATTTAATGCTAAAACATAAAAACGAAATTGTATATTCTATCAAAGAATTAAATTATTCCCGTTTTAAGAGCAGGCCGTTCGGCTGGAAATACGGAATAAATAAAAACGTTAAATCCGGCAGAAAAGATTTAGTAAAACAATACGCTGCGGATTTTTACGGTAACAAAGAATTAATTAAATCATATTAATTCCTAAAAAAAGTTTCTCTGACTAAGGGCCTCGTTTCACCTTTCTCTCTCGTGACACAACTCCTTGAATGTGTTCTTATACATTTAACCCCTGCCCTTAGTCTTTTTTTATAAACAATTAAAGGATTATTTATGCCTAAGAAAGATGTTAACAAAAAACATATAGATTTTTATGACAAAACGCTCGATATTCTGGAATTTATTCTTGATGAGTTCTCCAAAGAGCTTACAAGGGCGGATATAGAGTTTTTGGAAATGCCGAAAAATTCAATCTCGACATTGGAATTTCTAATCTCTTCTATCGGTAAGGTTCAAAAAGGACACCGGCTTGCACTCGGTTTGGATGATGAAATCAAAATTAACGAAGAACCTAAAATTAATATCATTGAAGGTCTTAGGGAAGAGCGGATATAAATGATTAGAGTATTAATTCCATTAGACAAAGAGTTTTATTTATTCTACGCTGAATGCAAAAAATTATATGAAAATGTTCAAGTAGAAATCCATGATACGAACTCGTTTGAATTTATTTGTACGAATACGTTTTTTTATATGTTTTTAGATGATAATAAGCTTATCGGTGCAATTTATTATTTTGTGGATGAAGAAGGAAAATTATTTTTAAACGGATTTGCAAACAGAAAAATGCACAAGCTTAATCTTGAATGTTTAAAAATGTCACTTGATTGGTTCGATACGGATATTTATGCACAGGCGCAAAACCGCGCATCAGCATTGTGCCTTTTAAGGTGCGGATTTAGAAGATACAAGGAAAATGTGTTTGTTTTTGAAAAATAACAGTGTGATTTATGAATTAGTAAGTGGCTTTCTTTTTGTGGTAATAAAAGGCGCTATGCTCTTTTAGAGCATAGCGCAAATAGCTAATTCTTCCAAATATTAGCTATTCTAAAACACAAGTTTAAAAACTCGGGCGGTAATTCATCGATTACTTTTTTGAGGAACTCTCGTTTTTCCTCATCTGCAAGAAGCAAATGTTCCCAATCAAAAAAGTCTTTTGCAGGAATGTTTAAAACCTTCAAAATTTCTGCAAAACAACGCCTGGGGAACGATTTTCCTGTTTCGTGTTTACTCAAATTCCTTTGTGAAATTCCGATTAGCTCTGAGAATAGTTCCTGTGAGAACCCTCTCTTTTTTCTCAGTTCTGCTAATCTCTTCCCAAAAGTTTTCTTAATTGTGTCCATAATAAAGGCATACTAAATCCTCCTTTCGAACACTTGTGTAAACTATTCTGCAATCTGTATAACAAGATTGTGACA
>CALUPN010000108.1 GCA_944322625.1 Candidatus Gastranaerophilales bacterium
AGAATAATTTTTGTAATTTCAAGGTTTGTTTTTTCATTATGCCCGCCTATATTATACACTTCGCCTACTCTCCCTTTATGCAGCACAATATCAATTGCTTCACAGTGGTCATATACATAAAGCCAGTCGCGCACATTAAGGCCGTCACCGTATATCGGGACTTTTTCGCCTCTTAAAAGTTTTGTTATAAAAAACGGAATTAATTTCTCAGGATACTGATAAGGCCCGTAATTATTTGAGCATCTTGTAATTAATACCGGAAGTCCGTAAGTTTCATAATACGCTCTTACAAGCAAATCGGCCCCCGCTTTACTAGCTGAATACGGGCTGTTAGGCGCAAGCGGTGATGTTTCATAAAAATAACCCTCTTTACCCAAGCTCCCGTACACTTCGTCAGTTGATACCTGTAAAAAGCGTTCAGTTTTAGCATTCTTTGCCGCTTCAAGTAGATTAAGAGTCCCTTTTACATTTGTTTCTATAAATATTTCAGGGTTATTAATAGAATTATCTACATGAGTTTCTGCAGCAAAATTTATAACACAGTCAACTTCTTTAACAATCTCTGATACAAGCTTTTTATCACAAATACTGCCTTTAATAAAACTATAATTAGGTGTTTTTATATCGCTAAGGTTTTCTAAATTCCCGCAATAAGTAAGCGCATCAAGATTAATTATCTTATATTCAGGATATTTCTGAAAAATGTGCCTTATAAAACAACTTCCTATAAACCCAGCGCCGCCCGTTACAAGTAATTTCATTTCAACTCCTTCAAATACGGTAAATTTTTGTCTTTTTCCGATAATACCGGCTCAAAATCTATTCCCCAGTCAATATTCAAGTCTTTATCATCCCATCTGATACCGCTATCGTATTCAGGAGCGTATTCTGCTGATGTTTTGTAGATAAGCTCCGCTTCATCTGATAAAACAACAAAACCATGCGCAAACCCTTCCGGAATATAGAGCATATATTTGTTATCCTCACTAAGCTCAACCTTTACATATTTGCCGAAACTTTTTGAATCAGGTCTTATATCAACAGCCACGTCGTAAATCCGCCCTTTAATACATCTGACAAGCTTTGCTTGGGCGTATGGCGACTGTTGGTAATGTAAACCTCTTAAAACACCTTTAGACGATTTAGAGTGATTATCCTGAACAAAATCTACATTAATACCGTTCGGCACGAAATCGGATTTTTTATAACATTCCGCAAAAAACCCCCTGTTATCGCCGAAAACTTTTGGCTTAACAAGTATTAAATCCTCTATCTTCAGTCTTTCAAACTCAAATGGCATATCTGAATTATACCATATACTTTAAGATTTTATGCACCAAAATTTTTATTATGGTATAGAATAGCTATGATTTCTAAATATAGGGAAAATATAACTTTTTAAAATTTATATACAAGTATATAATCCGTGTAAATATAATGATTTTTTTTAATTTTTATTTTTTTATATAAAAGAAAAAGGATAAGCCGCATGCAAAATGAAGTCAAATCAGCTTTAAAACAAATTCGTAACAACTTCTTAGCGTTAGAAGAAAAATCCGACCTTTTGGAAAAGATAGCAAACTTATGGATTGAAGCTTTAAAGTCCGGAAATAAAATAATTTTTTGCGGTAATGGCGGCTCTGCTGCAGATTCGCAACACCTTGCGGCAGAACTTATGGTCAGATACAAAATGATAAGGCACCCCCTGCCGGCAATCAGTCTTACAACAGACACATCTGCACTTACTGCAATAAGCAATGATTACGGCTATGAATATGTTTTTTCCCGTCAATTAGAAGGTATTGGAAACAAAGGCGACATTTTAGTCGGAATTTCAACATCCGGGAACTCAAAAAATATTATTGAAGCTTTAAAAACAGCCAATAATACAGGAATAAAAACAATTGCATTTACAGGCAATAGTGGCGGTGAAATAATTAAAATCGCTGATATTACACTAAATGTGCCATCCGATATTACAAACAACATTCAAGAAATGCATATTGTCTCCGGACATATTATCTGCGGACTTGTTGAAAAACATTTTTTCGGATAACTGCAGATATATTCTATCAAAGGCTTTCTGCAGGAGAGTTCAAATTTTATCGGACTGTAATATAAAAATAACAAAGAATAAGCTTAAAGACAGAAAGATTCTTCTACTATCAGATATTGCTTTAAAAATGTTTTCTCTTTATAATCAAGTTATAATGAGTATCGTCCAAAAATCACAAAAAGCACTAGAATACGATAAAATACTGGCAGAATTGGCAAAGTTTGCAAAGACAGAACAATCTAAGAAACTTTGTCTTGAACTTACGCCGTTTGTTAAAAAAGAAGATATTCAAAAACAGATTATTTTAACAAGTGAAGCTAAAGATGTTTTGGATTTGGCAAGAGATATTCCGATAGACAGAATTCAAAACTTTACAAAGTTAAAAGAACAAAACGAATATTTTGTAGAGGAAGAACTTGTTGATATTGCAAAAACAATGAGGATTTCAAGGGTAGTAAGGAATTTTCTCAAAGAAAATCTCCGCTTTGATGCAATGATGCAGAATCTTACGAACGACTTGTATTCAAACAAAGAGCTTGAAGATAAAATTCTTGACACTTTTGATGACAATTTTACGGTTAAACAGAATGCAAACCCTGATTTAAAAGGACTTTATTCCTCATTAAAAGATACTGAATCAAATTTGAAACAGAGAGTACAAGAATTAATGACTTCTCCGGAGTTTCAAAAACATTTACAGGAAAATATTTATACTTTAAGAGATGACAGGATTGTTTTTCAGGTTAAAGCATCCTCAAAGAGCAAAGTCGGCGGAATTGTACATGATGTTTCTGCTACAAATAAGACTTTTTATATAGAACCTGCGCAGATTGTTCCTATTAACAACAAAATCAGAGAATTAAAATCAAAGATTTATGCGGAAATTATACGGATTTTGACTGCATTAAGCAACGAAGTCAGACTGGAGATGGATAAATTAATCAAGACAGAAAAACTGCTTGCTGAGATTGATTTTCATTTTGCAAAAGCACGTTATGCAGTAAAAATTCAGGCAATTGAGCCTATATTGGAAGAGGAAAGAATTGTAAAACTTGATTTAATGCGCCATCCGCTTCTTATTGGGAATGTTGAAAAACTCGTAGAAAATGATTTTGAAGTCGGAAGAGAGTATAAATCTGTTATAATTACAGGCTCGAACACAGGCGGCAAAACTGTTACACTAAAAACTGTAGGTTTATTTATTTTAATGATGAAATCGGGGCTGTTTCTTCCTTGCGCAGAAGCTCATATCTATCCCTTTGAAAAAGTTTTAGCTGATATTGGTGATGAACAAAGTATTTTACAGAACCTATCAACATTTTCATCACATATGAAAAATGTTATTGACATATTAGAACTTGCAGACTCTGATACATTTATTTTAGTCGATGAACTATGTGCCGGAACTGATCCGCAAGAAGGGGCCGTTTTAGCAGAAATTATATTAAAAGAATTTGCTAAAAAACAGGCTTTATCAATTATTACAACTCACTACGGAGAATTGAAGACTCTTGAATATACGGATTCATATTTTAAAAATGCAAGCGTTGAGTTTGATACAGAGAGCCTATCCCCGACATATAAATTAATAATAGGTATTCCCGGACTGAGCAATGCAATTTCAATAGCTTCTAACCTAGGACTTCCGGAAAACCTTGTATGGGAAGCAAAAGAACTTCTTATCACGCAGCGTGATAACTCAAGCCTTGTTGTTGAAAGGTTGCAAGATACTCAACAAAAATTAGATTCAAACCTAAAAGAAGCAGAATCTTTAAATGCAGAAGCAGAAGAATTAAAGAAACATTATGAAAAAGAGCTTTCAGAGCATAAAAAAGAAAAGAAAAAGTCTCTGAAGATTATAAAAGACCGGTTTGAAGGACAGCTTCGGGACGCAAAGAGCGAAATTAAAGAAATTTTGACAGAGTTAAGACGGGAAAAATCCGAGAAAATCGCAAGACGCTCTTATGAACGGCTTGCATTGCTTGAACAGGGTTTTCGTTCTGAGCTGCATACATTAGAAGAAAAAGAACAATACTCGGAACTTGATTGGGATAAAATTCAAATCAATGATAAGGTTATGATTAAGGATTTAAACCAGCCTGTTATTGTTCTTTCACATCCGGACAAAAATGATACTTTGTATATCCAAATGGGAATGATAAAAACAAAGATTAAGAAGAATAAACTTGCGGTATTTAATCCGGAGCTTGCCAAAAAAGTTAATCTGCCGCTCAGTGCAATAAAGAAAGATACTTCGTTTTCTTTAAAACGGCATAACATTTCAAATACACTCGATCTGCGCGGCGAACGGGTAGAGGAAGCTTTAGATAATCTGGAAGCTTATCTTGATAAAGCAAGCCTGGCAAACCTTTCTCCTGTTTATATAATCCACGGACACGGAACAGGAGCATTAAAAGCCGCCGTTAGAGATTTTATATCCGTATCTCCCTATGTTGCAAAATATAGAGTCGGAGAAGACACTGAAGGCGGTGACGGAGTAAGTGTTATTGATTTAAAATAACAAAAATGCACCTAATTTGTGTATAATAAATGTAAGAAAGCATGGAGAGAAATTTATGTATAAACTAGGAATAATAGGCTATCCTTTGGGGCATTCAATCTCAGCAGTCATTCAAAAAGCCGGTCTGGATAGTTTAAATGTCGAAGGTTCTTATGATGTCATGGAAACCCCTCCTGAAAATCTTATCGACAGAATAAAATATATAAAAGCAAACGGATATAACGGTTTTAACGTTACTATACCGTTAAAAGTCCCGATGTCGCTATTTCTGGATGATATTGACGACTATGCAAATATTGCAGGCTGCGTAAATACAATTAAAGTAATGGATGACAAATCTTTTTTCGGTTACAATACTGACATTTACGGGTTTAAAACAGCTATTCCGGATGATATCAATTTAAAGGGTAAAAATGCAAGTATTCTCGGTACCGGCGGTGCGGCACGAGCAGCTGTCGTAGGACTTGCCGAAAAAGGAGTCGCCGAAATTGATTTTTACACAAGAAATATAATCAATTCAAGACAAACTTTAGAATACGTAAGGGCAAAATTCCCGCAAATAACTTTCAATGTATATCAAATTCAAAATATAAGAAGTCTTGAAGGTACTTCTATTATCGTAAATGCGACACCTATCGGAATGAAAGGTTTTATGGCAGATCAAATGCCACTGGAGCCAGCAGATTTAGATAAATTATCATCTGAAACATTGATTTATGATATAGTCTATAATCCTGTTAAAACTATTTTAATCAGAGAAGCTCAAC
>CALUPN010000109.1 GCA_944322625.1 Candidatus Gastranaerophilales bacterium
GTGAATAACATTTCTTTTTTGCTCCTTTAAATATCTCTTATGTATATATAAAGTATTTACGTTTTCAAAAATTGCCTTTTTTTGTCTGTTTTGTTAAGAAATGTAAAGTTGAATTTATTTTTTGGGTAAATTTGTAATAATTCTTATAAAAATTGTTATTTTGAGAAGTTTTATAAAGTTTGTTGATTTTTATTTTCCTTCATACTAGAATGTTGCTAATATGTGTAGCCGGGTCGGAATTAAAAACCTTACCGGAGTAATATAAATTAAGGAGAAAAAAATGACATCAAGAAAATTCTTATTTACTTCCGAATCAGTTACGGAAGGACACCCCGACAAAGTATGCGATCAGATTTCTGACGCAATTTTAGATGAGTTCTTAACAAAAGATCCTCAAGCCCGTGTTGCGGCTGAAACAACTGCAACAACCGGCATGGTTCTTGTATGCGGAGAAATTACTTCAAACTGTTATGTTGATATTCCGCATGTTGTAAGAAGAACTGTTAGAAATATCGGTTATGCCGGCTCTGCAGGCGGCGGATTTGATTGTGATACATGCGCAGTATTAACCAGTATTGATGAACAATCTGTTGATATTGCAGGCGGTGTTAATAAAGCGTTAGAAAGCAGAAGCGAAAATGCGGATACAGCTTCCAGCGAGACTTCCAACATAGGAGCAGGCGATCAGGGTATAATGTTTGGTTATGCTTGTAATGAAACTCCTGAATTAATGCCGCTTCCTATAAGCTTGGCTCATAAGCTTTCACGTCGTCTTGCACAGGTTCGTAAAGAAGGTATTTTAAGTTACTTGAGACCGGACGGTAAATCACAGGTGACTGTTGAATATGTTGACGGTAAACCAGAAAGAATTCATACCATCCTGCTCTCAACACAGCATGCGGCTGAAATAAACGGTGTGAGTGATAACTCAAAAATTCAGGCAATAATCTGCAATGATTTACAGCATTGTGTAATTGATTATGTTTTTGAAAAAGAGTCTATTAAGCCGGACAAAGATACTATAATCTTAATTAACCCGTCCGGGCGTTTTGTTGTGGGAGGCCCGCAGGGCGATTCAGGCTTAACCGGAAGAAAAATCATTGTTGATACCTACGGCGGTTATTCACGCCACGGCGGCGGTGCTTTCTCCGGAAAAGATCCTACAAAGGTTGACCGCTCAGCTGCTTATGCCGCAAGATATGTAGCTAAAAATATTGTTGCCGCAGGACTTGCTGATAAATGCGAAATTGAACTTGCATACGCAATCGGCGTTGCCGAACCGGTTTCAATTTTTGTCGATACGTTCGGTAGCGGAAGAATTTCTGATGATGAGATATCAGAACTTGTAAGAACAAACTTTGACTTAAGACCGGCAGCTATTATTGCTGATTTCGATTTAAGGAACCTGCCTGCTAAAAACGGCGGTAAATTCTATCAGAAACTTGCAGCATACGGTCATGTCGGCCGTACGGATATAAGTGTTCCATGGGAACAGACAGATAAAGCTGATATTTTGCGAAAAGCTTTGACGGAATGTTCTGTATGCTAGATATAACAAAAACTCTCTGCATAAAGCAGAGAGTTTTTTTAATATTTGTAAATATTATTTCATATTTTAGTGACAATCTGAATGAATTAAGATATTATTGATATAGTAATACGGGAGGGGTAAAAGAAATAATCGGGAGGATATTCTTATACCTCATAAAAAGAGGAGTTTTGGCTCGTGTATAATAATAAGAAGATAGAAACGGTAAATCCGGTGCAAAGTACATTATCAAGGGATGATGACGCTTTTACGGCTCTTTCAACATCAGCTCTGCTTGCAAAAAGCGCTGTACCTTATTCTCACAGAAGGATTGCTGATAATTATGTTATAATAAAGCGTATTTATCGTTTTCAAGCTGTTCAGAGCCAGATTACTAATGCAGAAGCACAGCTCCTTAAAAAATATGATTTTAACAGATTAGAATTTTCCACAATAAAACAAGTTAATGAAGAACTATCCTATCTCAAAAAGTGGTCGACATCAGGAAATGAACTTTTAAGAAAAGATGCTGATGAATTGTTGCGTATAAGAGCAAAAGAATTAAAATTTATAGTTGCAAGTCGCTATGCAGCAGTCACTAACGAGATATATAACGGTTATAAAGCTCTGGAAAAATATTTTGAAGAAATTTCAAAGTTTTATTCTCCGATTTGTTAAGAAAAGTAAAAAATCATGCAAATTTTTTTCTTACGGGGTTTATTATAACGGAAGGTCAGTAAAAAATGAAAGCAGATTCCGTTAATAGTTTATGTAATACTAATTTTAAACATATCAACAGTACAAAGAGTCCGTATTCAAAAGATGAAAAAGCTGTTGTAGCTGCAATGACAGCACTGGGTGCCGGTGTTAGTTGTGCGGTCCTTGCCAAAAAGGCCGGTTACTCTCTTAAGCCTTCTAAAATGTTCCGCAATATTAAAAATTCTTATTTAGCCCGTGTAAAGTATCATGATAAACAAGTTATCGCAATCGGAACCGGTTCTGCATTGGGAGGGCTTGCAGGCGGATATATGATTGATACTAATAATGAAAATCGCAGAGCAAAAAGGCGTGAAACTATAATGCAGATAGGAAATGTTTCTATCCCGATATTAACGGTAGATTTTTTAGCCAAAAAATGCGAGCGTTTCGGTAAATTTGCAAAAGCGGGCGGTGCAATAGCAGGGATTCTTGCCGGAGTAGTTGTTGCAAATTTTGCCATGAATAAATTGTGTGATTTTATATTTAGAAGTAAAAACGGGCGTGGAATCAAAGCGACTGACTTTTCGGCCCACCTGGATGATGTACTTGTTGCGGCATCTTATATTTCTTCTGCTCCTTTCGTGCATGGTATTGCACGAATTATACCGCTGGCCTTAATGGTCGCCGGAAACGAAGTCGGTAATAAAACAGCAAAACAAAACCCTCTCGAGAGATGATGCCGGGAGAAAATCCCTCCGTACATCACCGTCCTCTTACAAAATCTTCACACTCCCAAAATCTTAAAAACTTTTAAGATTAAGCAAGTCCAAGAGCTTTCTTGTACCAAGAGAATGATTCAATGTCATAACCGTTAAAGGTTGTTCTTAATTGTTGTTTTTTTAGATAGTTTTCAAATTCATCCGTAAATGCAGATTTAACTGTTTTCTTTTCTTTAGAGATTAATTTCATTTTCCTTTCTCCTATTTTAGTAACACACTTTATATGCTTATACCGGTGTTAAGTAGAATTACTTTCCTCCCGATATGTTGGTTTTTATCCAGTTAACTTTCTACACTTTTATGCGTTGATTTTAGCATAAAAAGAGCTTTTGCGCAATCCATATATGAAGAATTGTAAGCAAATTTATAAAAAATTATTCTTAAGAATTAGGAGTATATAATCACAAAGAATGTTTTTATATACTGACTTCCATACGAACATTCAAATCTGCTGCCATCTTGGGGGTAAATGTAAATCTGCCCATAGATACTCCTCCCAACCTGCCGTCATCTTGGGGGTAAATGTAAACCTGCTCGCAGATATACTTCCTAATATTTCGTCATTCTGAGGGCGAAAATAGCTATTTAATGAGCCCGAAGAATCTTTTTTAATAAGTTAAAGAGATTCTTCAGTCGCTGTCGCTCCTTCAGAATGACGGTGCACAAGGCATAAAGGATTCCCCGCGTCATTCTGAGGACGAAAATGGCCTTTTGGTGAGTTCGAAGAATCTCATTATTGCCGTATTAAAGAGATTCTTCACTCGCTGTCGCTCTTTCAGAATGACGGCACTATTGGCGTATTACCTCCTGATAAACATCCGCCATTCATAAGTTCCGGAACAGTTTCACAAAATTCCAACAAACTCGTCATTCTGAGGGCGAAAGCAGTTTTTTAGTGAGCCCGAAGAATCTCGAGTACTGTAAGTATAAGTTAGTACGAGATTCTTCGGCGCTCCCGCGCCTCAGAATGACGGCACGCTTGAAGGTGGTTTTACAGGCGGGTTTATTTTACCCCTGAGTGATTTTTCAAATACGCTGTCATTCAGAGGGCGAAAATAGCTATTTAATGAGCCTGAAGAATCTTTTTTAATAAGTTAAAGAGATTCTTCAGTCGCTGTCGCTCCTTCAGAATGACGGTGCACAAGGCTTAAAGGACTCCCCGCGTCATTCTGAGGACGAAAATGGCCTTTTGGTGAGTTCGAAGAATCTCATTATTGCCGTATTAAAGAGATTCTTCACTCGCTGTCGCTCTTTCAGAATGACGGCACTATTGGCGTATTACCTCCTGATAAACATCCGCCATTCATAAGTTCCGGAACAGTTTCACAAAATTCCAACAAACTCGTCATTCTGAGGGCGAAAGCAGTTTTTTAGTGAGCCCGAAGAATCTCGAGTACTGTAAGTATAAGTTAGTACGAGATTCTTCGGCGCTCCCGCGCCTCAGAATGACGACACGCTTGAAGGTGGTTTCACAGGCAGGTTTATTTTACCCCTGAGTGATTTTTCAAATACGCTGTCATTCAGAGGGCGAAAATAGTTGTTTGTAGAGCCTGAAGAATCTTTTTTAATAAGTTAAAGAGATTCTTCAGTCGCTGTCGCTCTTTCAGAATGACGGTGCACAAGGCGTAAAGGATTCCCCACGTCATTCTGAGGACGAAAATGGCCTTTTGGTGAGTTCGAAGAATCTCATTATTGCTGTATTAAAGAGATTCTTCACTCGCTGTCGCTCGTTCAGAATGACGGCACTATTGGCGTATTACCAACTGATAAACATCCGCCATTCATAAGTTCCGGAACAGTTTCACAAAATTCCAACAAACTCGTCATTCTGAGGGCGAAAGCAGTTTTTTAGTGAGCCCGAAGAATCTCGAGTACTGTAAGTATAAGTTAGTACGAGATTCTTCGGCGCTCCCGCGCCTCAGAATGACGGCACGCTTGAAGGTGGTTTTACAGGCGGGTTTATTTTACCCCTGAGTGAGGGCACGCTTGAAGGTGGTTTTACAGGCGGGTTTATTTTACCCCTGAGTGACGGCACGCTTGAAAGTGGTTTTATAGGCGGGTTTATTTTACCCCTGAGTGATTTTTCAAATACGCAGTCATTCTGAGGGCGAAAATAGCTATTTAATGAGCCCGAAGAATCTTTTTTAATAAGTTAAAGAGATTCTTCACTCGCTGTCGCTCGTTCAGAATGACGGCGCACAAGGCGTAAAGGATTCCCCGCGTCATTCTGAGGACGAAAATGGCCTTTTGGTGAGTTCGAAGAATCTCATTATTGCCGTATTAAAGAGATT
>CALUPN010000110.1 GCA_944322625.1 Candidatus Gastranaerophilales bacterium
GGAAAACTTTAGAGGTTTTTCATACCTCCTCCCCAAGTCTGGTAGCCGTTCTCATAAGAAACGGCTTTTTTTTATGCAAAAGCTTCTATTTTTTTTGTAATACTTGCGACGGTACTTCCCCAGCCGGCATTTAATCCGTTCGTATCGCGCGGGTCTCCTACCGGACAATATTTCTTGCCGACTTGACTTATTGTTACAAGTCCTTTATCAACATAACCTGATTTTAAGAATCTTGCCATATCCATAATACATTCATCGACACTGCCGTATGATTTAAATCCGCTTCCTTGGCTTACTCCTCCGACATTATTTTTTGTACGTGCAAGATTGCTTGTACCATAGGCACTTTCATTAATACAAATAGCGGCTAAAATGGCTGCATTTATGCCGTAACGTTCCTGTGCATTCAAAAATACCTGCCCTTTATTCTTTAAAACCCCGTCCTTCCTGTTCAGCATTTTGTTTAATTGTTCTGCGGATCCCGTAAATTTATCCGTAAGTTTTGCATTCTGCAAATTTGTATCGTCACCGACATTTACTGAGGATTTTATTATTTGAGCGGATTGCTGGGCGGTACTGTCAGGGGTACTTTGCGGTTGTTTCGCGGAAGAAACAAAAGCATCCGTCGGAATCTGCATAACCTGCATTTGTTTATTATAACTATCCCAAATATTGTCTGTCGGAAAAAGCGAGTTAAAATCTATGTTAAAATTACCGCCCGGCGGCTGTATATCAGCCATAAGCGGATAAAAGCCGTTGTTCATAACGTTAGGGGCGACAAATAGACTGCTGTTCCATCCAAACGGATTCAAACATGGCCCAAACCCACCTGAATACATAAAGGGATTTCCCCAGATGGGGCTAAAGCCGCCCCAACAGCCAAAGAACGGACTGTTCCCGAACATTCCGTGCATAAAGCCGTGTGTAAAATTGTGCCAAAAATTATGTGCGCCCATAAAGTCCTAATATCCCTTTACTAATATTAAGTATTTTATTTGTAAAAAATTGCCTCACTGTAAATAAAAATTTACATTTATGATATAATATAGTAACAACATCGGAGAGAAGTTTTAAACATCCAAAATCCGTTAGTCAAAAGGAGAAATATGAACAAAAATCAATCAATCGGTATGTATGTAATTTTGGGGATTATGGTTCTTGCATTTTTATCAATGCTGTTTTCAGGTCCTACATCAAGCACGCAGGAGCTTTCTTATACAACTTTTTTACAAAAAGTTGAAAACAAAGAAATTAAAAGCGTTGATATGGGAAAGGATACATTGATTGCGCTTCCCGTTAATCAACCGGAAGCCGACAAGAAAGCAACAACAAATCCTTTGTACGGTGAGATTAAGCCGCCTAAATTACAATATAAAGTAATTTTACCGGAAAACTCTGATGTACTTGGTAAATTAGAAGAAAATAACGTTGAAATTAGTGCAAAAAGAGCAAGCGACTCCGGTTCCGCATTCGGAATAGGTTCGTCTCTTATTACAATACTCCTTGTTTTAGGGTTCATTATGCTTATCATAAAATCTATACAGGCAGGCGGAGCGCAGGCAATGTCTTTTGGCAAAAGCAGAGCGAAAATGCTTATGGATAGTAAGGTTAAGACAACTTTCGCTGATGTTGCAGGTATTGATGAAGAAAGAAAAGAGCTTGAAGAAATCGTTGATTTTCTTAAGCATTCGGATAAATATGTTAAACTCGGAGCAAAAATTCCTAAAGGTGTTCTCCTGGTAGGCTCACCCGGTACCGGTAAAACCTTGATGGCAAAAGCAGTAGCAGGAGAGGCCGGAGTGCCGTTCTTCTCCATAAGCGGCTCCGACTTTGTAGAGATGTTCGTGGGTGTTGGTGCTTCCAGAGTTAGAGACCTTTTTGAACAAGCTAAAAAACATCAGCCCTGCATTGTATTTATTGATGAGATAGATGCCGTAGGACGACAAAGAGGGGCCGGCTTAGGCGGCGGACACGACGAAAGGGAACAGACTCTGAACCAGCTCCTTGTTGAGATGGACGGGTTTGATGAAAATACTAATATAATTATTCTTGCGGCAACAAACAGGCCTGATATCTTAGATAACGCACTTTTAAGACCGGGAAGATTTGACAGGCAGATTGTTATTAATAAACCTGACGTTTTAGGCCGTGAACAGATATTGAATGTTCACGCCAAAAACAAACCGCTTTCTAAAGAAGTTGATTTGAAAACTCTTGCAAAGCGTACTCCGGGGTTTACCGGGGCAGACTTGCAGAACCTTCTTAACGAAGCGGCTCTTTTAGCTGCAAGACATGATAAATCCGAAATTGACATGCCGGATTTAGAAGAGGCAATCGATAAAGTTATGGCAGGGCCGGAAAAGAAAAGCCGGATTATTTCGGACGAGGAAAAAGAAAATACAGCTTACCATGAAGTCGGCCATGCGCTGCTTGCAAAACTGCTTAAGAATTGCGACCCGCTCCATAAGGTATCTATTATTCCGCGCGGAATGGCACTGGGAATTACCCTGACCCTTCCTGAAAAAGACCATCTTACAATGCGGAAAAACCAGCTGCTGGATAGAATTACAATGATACTTGGCGGACGTGTTGCGGAAGAATTGATTTACGGAAAAGATAACGTCACAACAGGTGCGTCTAATGACCTTGAGAAAGTTTCTTCGCTTGCAAGAAGCATGGTAACAACTTACGGTATGAGTGATAAAATGGGAAATCTTGCTTACGGAAAAGATCAGGAACATGTATTTATGGGCAGGAATTTCGGTAATACCAGAGATTTTTCGGAAGAAATTGCGGCTGATATTGATAAAGAAGTCAAGAAAATTGTTGATGCTCAATATGATCACGCAAAACAATTATTAAGCGAAAACAGAGATATGCTTGAATATATTGCAAAAAATCTTCTTGAAAAAGAAACTTTAGACGAAAAAGAATTTGAAGATTTGATGAATGATGTGAGAGTTCAAAGAGGTGAAATTACAGCGGCAGAGACAGATAACTCTCAAGCAGAGGAAGGAGAGCAAAATAATGGATAGAGATGAATTAATTTTCAACGAGTATAAATCATATTGCGCACAAAAAGAAAATTTTATTGACAGGAATTTTACAACAAACAGATTTTATATGATATCTGTAGTTGTTTTAATATTTGCAATGATTTATACAAGTAATGTAGTTTTTCTTGACAAAATTTCGGCAACCCTTATTTTTGCGCTTCTCGGAGTTTCCGTAAGCGCTCTGTGGTGGATGAATGTTGACTCTTATAATACTCTTATAAAAATTAAATACTCGGAAGTAATAGAAAAAATAGAAGAAAAACTTCCGGTAAAACCGTTTACGGATGAGTACGCAGGAATTGCAGAGAGCAGAAAAAATAAAATTTTTATGTTTTCAGATATTCAAAAATTAATAGCAGCAGGTGCGGCTTTGTTCTTCTTTGCGGTATGCATAAGTGAATTTACACCGCTTGTAGCGGCAGCTTTCAATAAAGCGGTTGATATTCTTTTAAAAGTTAAAGGCGGAATTTAACGGAATAATATGGCTAAACATCAAGAATACGGAATAGCGTTAAATATAAATTATGTTATAGTATCAGTTGTAATACTGGCAGTACTTACTCTTCTGGTTCTTTACATGCCGGGGCTGACGCAGTTTGATGCAAATGTCTTGCATTCGGTAAGACTTGCGCTTTCACCTTATCCGATATCATTTGCACAATTCGTAACTGAATTCGGCCGCTCTTATCAAATGCTGTGGCCGGAGATTGCAGCAGGATGTGTTCTTGTATCACATAAACATTATATGAAAACATTTCTTCTGATTTTCTTTACGCAGGCAACATACGCTATAACCATATTTATTAAGAATTTTGTCTGCCGTGAAAGGCCGATTGCATATCCGGAATTCAGTTTCCCTTCCGGTCATACCTCTACAACCGTGTGTTTTTACGGAATTTTAATATATCTTGTAATCCATTATGTTAAATCCGATTTTTGGAGATATTTTTTAATTGTTTTATTTAGTTTCTGGATTTTATTGGTTGCAGTGACAAGATTATGGCTCGGAGTTCATTATCCGGTTGATGTTATAGCCGGCGCATTTCTCGGTTTTGGAATGGTTAATCTGTTTATAATAGCTGCCAAGCTATTTAGCAGATAAATGACGTTTTGAGGCAGTTTTCAACATATACCTTACGCAATCCTTTGAATTGTGGCTTTGTTTAGCTATTCTGTAGCAATTCTCGACTATTTGGGTATAAGCCTCTTTATCTTCGAGATAACTCTCTATCTTAAAAATTAAATCCGAAAAATCCTCATAAAATGGCATTTCGCCGTCAAATAATGCCAGTTCTTCTCTGTAATCGCTTATCATAAGCCTCTTGCAAGCTGCTGTCTGAAAAGTACGATAATTCAAAGAAGATATTCCCTGAGAATTCATATTAAAAACAATTTTAGAACTATTGATAGCCTTTGCCATATCCTCTTCATTATCAATAAATCCCCTGTAACATAATTCAATAATCTCAGGATATTTTGAACGGCGCTTGGCATCTTTATAATGCCTGTCTATCGCATACCATGCAACATTAAGTCGCGGAAGTTTCATGACAAGCTCCTCAAAAAAGCTAAGCCTGTAATCAGTATCAAGACGCCCCGCAAACATTAAGTCGAATTCAGGTTCTACTCCCAAGTCCTTATATATTTCAAAATTTACAAAATGCGGAAGGTAATGAATGTTCTTGAAATTCTCATACTCAGTCAAAACTTTATCCCAATAAAATGTATAATTATCATCCTCTTCTAAATAAGGAAGATATTTCTCCCACTCATCTCCGGATGTTTTGCTCCTTATATCATCCGAAAAATAATTAATCGAAGGAATTTTTAAGCCGTTATCAACCTTTATCTTTAACCCCGAAAAATCATACCCTGCAATAAAATCATATTTGTCACTTATAACTTCTTGTAAATTCCGGTCAAAAAGCTCATCAAAAACAACAACCTCACACCCGTTCTGGCGAAAGCCGTCTATCATGCTGCTGGTTGTAAGTCTCCCTCCGATACTAACCGGTAAGATTGCTAAAATTCTTTTCATACTTAATACATTCTAACATTTTTAAAAAAGCTTTACAAGGTAGTGTTGTTTGATTATACTAAAACATATGCGGAAAAGTAAGCGCTTGTAGCTCAGTAGGATAGAGCGGAGGTTTCCTAAACCTTGTCTGCCGTGGGTTCGACTCCCTCC
>CALUPN010000111.1 GCA_944322625.1 Candidatus Gastranaerophilales bacterium
ATGTAAGTCGAAGGCAGCTAGTGAATTGTCGGATTTCGACGCTATTTATGATTAGGCATTGTGTGTGTGTTCGGCTTACATCTTTTAGAAACCCAAATCTTTTCTTCATAATAAATTAGCCTCGCTCCTTTTGTCTCTCTTCCGAAAGGGGCTTTTTGCTCGGTGCTTGAAAATAATTTTTGTTTAAGATTAAATATTATTACTGAGGTAAATCCTCTAGTCTCTTTAGAAAGCGAATTAAAAATTTTTTGAGTAATCCAAATATTAAACTAGCCAAATTTGCAGGGTTCTGTTACGGAGTTAAAAGAGCCGTTGAAACTGCTAAAAAGTTAAAAGAAGAAAATCCCGATAAAAATATTTATATTCTCGGTGAATTAATACACAATACCGATGTAATAAAAGAATTAGAAAATTTGGGAATTAAAACTATTTATGAAATTCCCGCCAAAGGTGAAGGTATTTGTATCGTAAGAAGTCATGGCGAAGCACCGGATGTTTTTGAAAAAATCAAAAATGCAGGGTTTGAAGTTGTTGATTTAACTTGTCCTGATGTTAAAAAAGTGCAGCAGCGCGCGGTTGAATTGGCAAAAAATGATTATTTTGTTGTAATTGTCGGGAAGCCAAACCATCCGGAAGTTATTGCAATAAAAGCTAATGCTGATTTATATTCTTCTAATGTTGTAGTAGCGACAACCATAGAAGAGCTTGCGCCGTATGAGGCTCAAATAAAATCACATAAAAAGGTCGGAGTTGTAGTTCAGACTACACAAATGGTTTCTTCTTTGAATTTAGTCGTAAATTACTTAAATACGATTGCAAAAGAAGTTTTAATTTATAATACAATCTGCCAGTCAACTTCCATGAGGCAGAAAGAAGCAAAGGAACTTGCAAAAGAAAGTGATTTGATGATAGTTGTAGGTTCTAAAAAAAGTGCCAATACAACTCATCTCGCAGAAATTTTGAAAGACTGCACTAAAACAATTCACATTGAAAATGATAAAGAACTAAACAAAGAATTATTAAAAGGCGTTGAAACCGTAGGTGTTACAGCCGGAGCTTCAACACCTCAATCAATAATAGACAAAGTGATAGAAAGAATAAGAGGCTAGGGAAGGAAGTACAAAAGTTTTAAGTTGAAAAGACAAACATATTAAGCCATAGAAAATAATCTAAAATTTCTGCTCAACTCCTAAACTTATAAACTTCTAAACCAATCTTCTTCCAAAACAAAACAGAAAGGAATATAAATTATGACAACAACAGAAGTACGTGACGAATTTGAAATGCTGTTAGAAGAAAGCTTTGCTAAATCTAACACTGTTGCTGATATCGTTGAGGGTACAGTAATTAAAAAAGAAAATGAAGGTTATCTTGTAAGTGTTAAAGGTGCTAAAATGGAAGCATTTTTATCAAACAAAGAACTTTCAAGTGATTCGGAAGAATTAGAAATCGGTGATACAAGAGAATTCTATGTATTAAAAGAAGAAAACAATGACGATCCTATGCAATTATCACTGAAGAGAATTGCATTTGCTCAAGCTTGGGCACAACTTAATGACGCTAAAATTCAAGGCGACACAATTCTTGCAAAAGTTGTTTCTACTGTTAAAGGCGGTGTATTAGTTGATGTTGCTGATTTAAAAGGATTTATTCCGTCATCACAACTCAGAACCGGAACTCCGTTTGACGGACTTATTGACCAGAAAATCGAAGTCAAGGTTCTTGAAGCTGATCCTAAGAAAAACAAACTTATCCTATCTCAAAGGCAGGCTGTTGCTGAACAGAGAGATCAGGTTGTAGATAACGTTCTTTCTTCTCTTGAAGAAGATCAGATTGTTTCAGGTAATGTTGTAAGAATTACGGATTTCGGCGCATTTGTTGATATTAACGGTATTGACGGACTTCTTCCGATTTCTGAAATCTCTTGGCAGAGAATTAAACATCCGTCTGATGTTTTATCTTTGGGTGATACTATTGAAGTTAAAATTATCAAAATTGATCATGAATTAAAGAGAATTTCTTTAAGCTTAAAGAGAATGGGCGAAAACCCCTGGCAGCAAATTGAAGGACAATTTGAAGAAGGACAAATTGTAAAAGGGACCGTTAACAAAGTAACTACATTCGGTGCATTTATTAATATCTTCCCGGGTGTTGAAGCATTACTTCCGGTTTCTGAAATGTCTGATGAGAATGTTAATCCTTTCAATATGTTCAAAGTAGGTTCTGAAGTTGACGTTCTTATTAAGAAATTCACTCCGAAAGAACACAGAATTGCTTTATCGGTAAAAGATATTCAAAAATAATTTTGTTGAAAAGCAAATATAAAAATGTGCGCCAATTCGGCGCACATTTTTATTGGAAAAATATTGTAAAATTAACAGTTCTGTTTGTGATATTTTTGCTTGAGATTTGCCTGCTTTACATTTACTCACGCGTGTTATATAATTGGGGCAAAGAAGAAAAAGAGGAGAGGTAGAGTAAATGGAAACATTGAATAAAAACGAAGGCTTAATAACTCAGATTATCGGGCCTGTAATCGACGTTGAATTTCAACAGGGCGAGCTTCCCGAGATTTATACGGCATTAAATATTACTTGTGATGACGGGCATATTGTTGTTGCGGAAGTACAGCAAATGCTTGGCTCAAACAGGGTAAGAACCGTTGCTATGTCATCTACGGACGGATTAAAAAGAGGTATGAAGGTTGTTAATACCGGTGAACCTATTAAGATTCCCGTAGGCAAGCCGATTTTAGGAAGAATTTTGAACGTAATCGGAGAGCCTGTTGATAAGATGGGGCCTATTGAAACAGAAAATTACCTTCCTATCCACAGAGAATCACCGCGATTAGTTGACCAGAATACGGATATCGAAATCTTAGAAACAGGTATTAAGGCAATCGACTTAATCCAGCCGTATCAAAAGGGCGGTAAGATTGGTTTATTCGGCGGTGCAGGTGTCGGTAAAACAGTTCTTATTATGGAATTAATCCACAATATCGCATCCGAACATTCCGGCGTATCAGTATTCGGCGGAGTAGGCGAAAGAACACGTGAAGGAAACGACCTCTGGAATGAAATGAAAGAATCAGGCGTTATCGACAAAGTTGCACTGATTTACGGTCAGATGAACGAACCGCCGGGAGCAAGAATGAGAGTTGGGCTTTCTGCTCTTACTGCGGCTGAATATTTCAGAGATTTTTCTAAACAGGACGTATTATTGTTTATTGATAACATATTCAGATTTACCCAAGCAGGTTCTGAAGTATCGGCACTGTTAGGTCGTATGCCATCTGCAGTTGGTTATCAGCCGACATTAGGTACTGAAATGGGCGAATTGCAGGAAAGAATTACTTCTACTAAAGACGGTTCTATCACATCAGTTCAGGCAATTTACGTACCGGCAGACGACTTGACCGACCCTGCTCCTGCTACAACATTTTCACACTTAGATGCTTCAACCGTTCTTTCAAGACAGATTGCTTCTCTGGGTATTTATCCGGCAGTTGATCCGCTGGCGTCAAGCTCAAGGGTACTTGACCCGAATATTATCGGCGAAGAACACTATGACGTTACAAGAAAAGTGCTTGAAATCCTGCAAAAATATAAAGAACTTCAAGATATTATCGCAATCTTAGGTATGGATGAATTATCAGACGAGGATAAAGAAACCGTAAACAGAGCAAGAAAAATTCAAAGATTCTTATCTCAGCCGTTCTTCGTAGCTGAACAGTTCTCCGGTATCCCCGGAAAATATGTTAAGCTTGAAGATACAATTAGAGGCTTTAAGGAAATCATTGAAGGTAAACACGATGATTTGCCGGAACAAGCTTTCTATATGGTTGGTACGATTGAAGAAGCTGTTGAAAAAGCAAAAACGTTACAGTAGGTTGAGAAGTTTAGAAGTTGAGGAGTTTAGGAGAAGTTAAAAAGATATATAGAATATTCTGAGCGTAAGCGAAAATAAATTCTTCTAAACTTCTAAACCCACTCATGAGGTTCAAATGAAACTAAAAATTATAACACACGAAAGAATTGTATTTGAAGGCGAAGTTGATGAGCTTGTAATTCATACAAAAGGCGGTATGATGGGTATATTGAAAGACCATATTCCTGTGACTACTGCGCTTGAGATTGGAGTTACAAAAGCAAGAATCGGCGAAAAGTATAAATATTTTGCAACGATGGGCGGAATATTCCAGTTTAAGGATAATGCTGCAACTATTCTTACAGATGTCTGCGAAGACGGATGCGAAATTGACGTAACCCGTGCCAAAAGCGCAAAAGAAAGAGCAGAAGCAAGATTGGCTGATGCTACAGCTAAAATAGACGCGGATAGAGCGCAGGCAGCTTTAGCACGTTCGCTTGCAAGATTAAAAGCTGCGCTGAATAAATAAGTGAAAATATAATATGAAAAAAGCAGTACTCTTATTGTTTATTTGCATACTATTTACAGCTTGTACGAATAAAAATAATTATATTGGCGATTTATATAACAAAAGAGGGAATAATATTTCGTATATTATAAACGTCAAATCTCCCAACAAAAATAACGAATACGTTTACTTCAAATCATATATAAAGGATGATAAGTGGAAAACAATACTTTCATATAACGGCAATACAGAAAGTATTTATACGTATGATGGCGGAGATAAACTTTATAATTATAATATGCGAACAAATAAGCTTAAACAATCACCAGTGCCGGATGATTTGAGATATGACAATGCATTAAACATAGTTGCACCGATTGTTTACTGGGAAAAACCGGTCGGAATGTCTGAACTTGATTCGCGACCGGTATTAGTCAGTGCAAACGAAACCATCAATAAACAAAAATGTTCAATGATAAAATTTGGTAAATATCGAGAAGCCTGTATAAGTCATGAATCAGGTCTTGCTGTGTATCATAAATTCCAAAATCATATATTTTACTTAGAGGATGCTAAATTGGCAGAGAT
Source organism: Candidatus Gastranaerophilales bacterium (assembly GCA_944322625.1). Classification (GTDB taxonomy): domain Bacteria; phylum Cyanobacteriota; class Vampirovibrionia; order Gastranaerophilales; family Gastranaerophilaceae; genus CAG-196. Next base: position 4,964 of record CALUPN010000111.1, read on the forward strand.
ACCGGATGAAATTTTTGATGACCCTAAATCTAATTAATCTTGTGCAGCAGGGGAGACTAAAATATGTCGCAATAACATTTATTTTTCCTCAACTTATAAACTTATAAACCTTAATCAGCCCCCCCCCAAAAAAAAGACCCCTCACCCGAATTTCAAAGTTTCGCCATAGCTCAACTTGAAATTCTTCCCTCTCCCACAAGGGGCGA
>CALUPN010000112.1 GCA_944322625.1 Candidatus Gastranaerophilales bacterium
ACAACTTCTACAAAGAAGAAAAATACGGATTTCTTAAAAGAACTTGATAAAGACAGACGTGAAAAGAAATGTGAATACGCTGTTCTTGTTTCAATGCTGGAACCTGAAAATGAGTTGTATAACAACGGGATTGTTGAAATGTCTCATTATTACGAGAAAATGTATGTAATAAGACCGCAGTTCTTTATTCCGATAATCACTGTTTTAAGAAATGCAGCATTAAACTCTTTAGAATACAGGAAAGAACTTGCTGTTGTTAGAGCACAGAATATTGATGTAGCAAACTTTGAAGCAGCCATGAACGATTTTAAAGATAAGTTTTCAAAAAATTATGAGCAGGCAAGTAAGAAGTTTAAAATTGCTATTGATGAGATTGACAAGACTATAGAACGTTTGCAGAAAGCAAAAGAAGCATTATTGTCTTCTGAAAACAATCTGCGGTTAGCGAATAACAAGGCGGAAGATTTGACAATTAAGAAGCTTACTAAGAATAATCCCACTATGCAGAAGAAGTTTGAAGAAATTGCAGATTAAAATAATTCTAAGGACAACTCATTTTTGTAACAGCAGTAATACAAAATTGCTGCTGTTTCTCTATTTAACTATATGGAGATTTGCTTTACTTGGCTGAGCAATTCCTTTATTACCACCGTCAATTTCTGTTATACCTAAAATCAATTTTTTAAGTTCTTTTACAGATAATCCTAATTCTATTGCAATATCATTAATACTGATATTGTCATCGGTCAAACTTTTAAAAACCTTATTTAAAATTTGTGAACTTTCTTTAGGCATAGGATATGGTTCATTGATATTATAACCCATTTTATTTATTTCAATTACTAATGTTCTGTACTGCCATTCTGTAATCAAATTAAGTTTATTGAGCCTGTATACTATTGCACTTAATGAAACTGACCAGAATTTTTTTAACTTTATTAAATTTGGTATAATTGGCACTAATGGTGCTTGCGAAATAACAGTTGCTTCAGGCATAAGGAATGCTGAAGCGAATCGATTTGCTTCTTTTTCTGCTTCTTTATTTTTCTGAGTAATTCCATGTTTATGCAACACTAAATGACCTAGTTCATGTGCAGCATCAAAACGGCTCCTTTCTGATGATTTAAGAGTATTTAATAACACAAATGGGGTACCATCTTTCCATATAGAAAAAGCGTCGACATTTTTATAATCTTCAGCAATAAAATACACTCTAATGCCTTTTGATTCTAAAAGGTGAATCATATTTGAAATAGGTTTTTCGCCTAAGTTCCATTCTTGTCTAATAATTGTAGCCGCAGATTCTGGTGATGAATTTCTTAAATCAGGCAAATTATGAGTTGGTAATGTAAATTTTTCTTCAATCCAATCATTTAATTCAAAAGCTAATAAACCGGTTGCAAAAGATGAATCTCGTTGAGAAGCTGTCATCTTTGTAAGAGCTCTAAAACTAGCACTTTCAAATGAATTAAAGTCAACTTCATCCTTGGAAAAGAAACCTACTGGGAACTCCAAGATTTTAGCAATATTAGTAAGAGTATTTTCACTAGGTTCTTCTTTTACAACTTCACTTTCAAAATTACTAATAGATTGAGGAGATAAATTCAATAAATTAGCTAGTTCTTTTTTACTCATTCCTCTTTTTTTACGAGCAAGAGTTAATCTACTTGGTGTAAACATTGTTTAACCCTCGATACGTTTTCTAATAACAGGTATATCAATCTCTTCATCAATAGTTTTTTCAATTTCTATTTCAGTATTATTCAGTAATTGTTTTTGCAATATAAGTCGTTCTTTCCACGATGTAATTTTGCCATTAGTATTGATAGAATTGGGTTCAGATAATTCTGCTCTTAATTCGTCATTGTTTGAGTAATATAAAAGCACGTATGTTTTTATGTGTTCTTCCTCTGCTTCAGGGTATCCTGTAAAAAGATTCCCTTGAGAAGATGGTTCCATTACTTTAATTCCCCGTTCACCTTTTGGATTTTTATTAGAAGCCGGTTGATTCGGATTCCCAGTTGCAGCATTACCCGAAGACGGTATAATTCTTATTTTTTTATCGTAGGATATAATACCTTCAATCCCTTCTTCTTGGTATACGTCCCAGCCTTTATTATGAGTTAAAAATCTTAACTTGCTATTAGTATCATTCCATTGTATGTAGCCAGGTCTATTTTTTGTATCAAAATTTGTGCTATTTAACCTTCCTAAAAGTCCAGCCATAACTGCTTCTAAAAGAATCTCTTCTGTAATTCTAATTTCATTAAGTTTTTGTTTTATTATTTCTGAGTTTGTCACGACTGTTTGATTTTTGTTATACAATGGCTCTATACTCATGTTCTCCTCCGATGTTTTAACTTATTCTTTTTGTACCACAAATGAGGTTAAAAATCTATAAGTTGATGTTATATTTTTACAGAACTTAACATTATATACAAACAAAAACATATATATTATAATAGGTCTATAAAAAGTTTCGAGGAAGAAAAAGAATAAAACCAATGAGAATAAATGAATTATTAACTGTTAATGATGTTGCTAAAAAGTTAAAAGTAACAACACAATATATAAGAAGCCTTATAAGAGAAGGTCGCTTAAAAGCTACTATGATAGGTTCACAGTGGCTTATTGATAATAGTGACCTAAAACAGTACATTAAAGACAACAATATAGTTATTGAACCAGATGACCACAAAAGATTATCAAAAGATATTCCAGATATAATTGCTTTAAGTTTCTTTTCAGGGGCAATGGGCTTGGATATAGGAATGAAAAATGTTGGAATTAGAGCTATGCTTGCGTGTGAATTTAATAAGGCTTGCCGACTTACCATTGCTACAAATGAACCAGAAATGGCTTTAATTGGAGATATAGAAAAATATACGGCAAAAGAAATTTTGGAATATGCTGGAGTGCCCAAAGGCAGAAAAGTTGATGTTATATTTGGTGGTCCACCTTGTCAAGCATTTAGTACAGCTGGTAACCGATTGGGGTTTAATGATTCAAGAGGTAATGTATTCTTAAAATATTTAGATATTGTAGGTGAAATAAAGCCCACTTATGTTGTAATTGAAAATGTAAGAGGTTTATTATCTGCGGAGTATCCTTATAAAGACATTGAACAACCAATTAAAGGTGGTGCAATGCTTATCATTCTTGATAAGTTAAGAAGTTTTGGCTACAGTGTTTCATTTAATTTGTATAATGCTGCAAACTTTGGAGCTCCACAAATAAGAGAACGTGTTGTTATAATTGCAAAATTAGGGAAGGATAAAGTATCATATTTGAAACCTACAAACTCAAATAACGAAATGTATGGTCTTGCGCCTTGGAAAACTCTGCATAATGCACTAAGTAATATTCCAAAAGGAACACAACACCACTATATAGAATTTCCGGAAAAAAGATTAAAATACTATCGTATGCTTAAAGAAGGACAGTATTGGAAAGATTTACCTCCCGAGATACAAGTTGAAGCAATGGGTAAAAAACTTCAATTAGGTGGTGGTAAAACAGGGTTCTTACGAAGATTATCGTTTAGCAAACCTTCGCCAACACTTGTTACAAATCCCACAATGCCAGCAACTGACCTTGCTCATCCAGTTGAAGACAGACCTTTGAGTGTTGAAGAATACGCAAGTATACAAGAATTTCCTAATGACTGGAAAATTTGTGGTTCTATTCTTGACCAATATAAACAGATAGGAAATGCCGTTCCAATAAAGTTAGGAGAAGCTATAGGTCGGACTATTCTTGATGATATGGCAGGTAATAAATATATGATATTTAATTTCCCTTATTCACGATATAAATTAACAGATGAAGTTTTTTGGGAAAAAGACATTAGAAGTAGAATAGAGAAGATAAAGAAAGCAAAAACTACAAGTCAGAAACTATTTGCTTGTTCACAGTTGCAACTTCAGTTATGAATCTAATATATGCCTCTTCTGATAAATTACATTTATTGGAAGAAGAATTATTTGCATTTATAATTTCGTTTAGACTTTCCCATTTATAAGCTGGAAAACAGATTCCTCCTTGTTTACTTGTGCCAAGCCTATACCATTTTTTAATTTCAGTCCCTTCTCTGATAGCACTACTTGAACTGTTTTCAGTGTTATTTTTGTTTTTAACTTGGAGGTATACAGAACCATCTTCACTACAAAAATCAATGGCTCTTAGTATATTACCTTTGCACCATAACCAACCGAATTGACGAACATTGATTGCAATATATTCTTCTAACAAATCACCTTGTATATTTTCTGCCGACATGAATAAGTTGTGATGACGTTCTTGAGCATTTGACTCACTTTCGTTTGCCCCAGTTACTATTTCTACAAGTTTCTTTATGGCGGGGTCGGAACAAGAAGATTTTGGATTAGCAGTATGCTTACTGGGAAGATTATTTTCTGCATCTGAATATGATTTTATCCATCTTTCAATATAGTGTTCATAAGTTATGTCACCTCCACCTAAATTAATAGAGGGAAACCTATTTTTATCTCTTAATGCAATACTAAAGATAATGTCCAAGTCTCTTGAAACATTATAAATATCACGATACTTTTTATATGCGATTTTTAACTCTCTGTCAGTTACTTCAAAATCAGTAATTGTTTTCTTATTTACAGCCATATTTTGTATGATACAATACATTTAAAAATCAGACAAATTTATTACAATAACTTTATATAAGAAAGACTTGCAGAACTTACTAACATTGACGCGAAACATTTATCTAAAATTGAAAACGGAGTTCATACCCCCTCATACAATACACTGAAAAAACTTTCAGATATTCTTAATTTCAACTTACAGGATATAGATTCTGAAACACAAACGGAGAATGCGATTATACAATCTCCGTTATATGGAAAATCTCTAAAAATATTAAACTCTGCAAAATCAGAAAAAGAATTGCAAAATTATTATGATGTCCTGAAATTAGCAAGCAGGCTTAT
>CALUPN010000113.1 GCA_944322625.1 Candidatus Gastranaerophilales bacterium
ACTCAAAAAATCGAAGAAGATATTAAAACTTTAGTGGAAAATTTCTCAGAAAAAGATTTTATCTTTGATTTTTTGTTGGCATTTGGCTTTACTAAGATGACTATAAAAAGACTTAGGGAAGGAAATTCTAACCTTTCATCTAAAGAAAATCAGCTCATCATTAAACAAAAATTATTTTATGAATACTGTCCTAATGATAATCTATACTCTACTATAGATGATTTAAAGAATGATTCTACAACATACACACATAAACCAAGGTTTATAATTGTTCAGAATGATAAAAAACTGCTAGCAATAGATACTAAAACAAATGAAACTCTTGATGCAGAATTAACAGAATTGCATAAACATGTTGATTTCTTTCTGCCTTGGACTGGTAAAGAAAAATATATCGCACATCAAGAAAACCCTGCTGATGTAAAAGCAGCAGAAAAAATGGCAAAGATTTATGATGAAATTGTACATTTAAATCCTGAACTGGTAAAAAAAGACAAAAACCATTCTTTAAACGTCTTTTTAATAAGATTATTATTCTGTTTCTTTGCAGAAGATACTGGTATTTTTGAGGATAACCTTTTTTCAAAGACTATCGTAAATTATACAAATGAAGATGGAAATGATTTAGCTGATGTACTTGCAATCCTATTTGAATCTTTGGACAAGAATGATAAAGAAAAAGCTTCATATCCTTCATATATTCAAGCATTTCCTTATGTAAACGGTAAATTGTTTGCCCAAAAAGCAGATATTCCAATATTAAACTCCAAGGTTAGAAAATTGATGATTGAATGTGGAGGACAAGACTGGAAAGAAATTAACCCTGATATTTTTGGTTCAATGTTTCAAGCTGTATCTGTTGCAGAAGTACGAAGTGGATTAGGTCAGCATTATACATCTGTTCCTAACATTATGAAAGTAATAGAGCCTCTATTCTTAAACGATTTAAGAGAAGAATATGAAAAAGCTGATACTGAAAAGAAATTAAGAAAGTTATTAGATAGGATTTATAACATAAAGATATTTGACCCGGCATGTGGAAGTGGAAACTTTTTAATTATTGCATATAAACAGTTAAGACTTCTTGAAATGGATATAATTAAGAAGATTGAAGAAGTAACTGGACAAAAGGCATTAATATACTCACAACTACAATTACAACAATTCTATGGAATAGAAATTGATGATTTTGCCTGTGAAATTGCAATACTTTCTTTGTGGTTGGCAGAACACCAAATGAATAGAAAATTCAAAGAACTCTTTGGAGATTGCAAACCATCTTTACCATTAAGCAAAAGTGGCAATATTGTATGCGGTAATGCTACAAGACTCGATTGGGAAAAAGTATGTCCTAAAGGCATTAAAGGCCTAACTCACAAGGAAATGGAACAATACAAGCTTTTTGAACTTGAGAAATTTAAACAACTTGAAATCCAAGGAACGGATAATGAGATTTATATTCTTGGAAATCCTCCGTATTTGGGTGCTAAATTACAAGATGTACACCAAAAGAGTGATTTAATTAACCTTTTACCTGATAATAAAAATTTGGACTATATTTCATGCTGGTTTTATAAAGCAGCTAAATACCTATCTAATGCCAATTATATAAAATGCGCATTTGTTTCTACAAATTCTATCTGTCAAGGCGAGCAGGTCTATAATTTGTGGTCTAAAATAATTACTTTTAACATTCAAATATATTTTGCATATACATCTTTTAAGTGGACAAATAATGCGAAATATAATGCAGGGGTGACTTGTTGTATAATAGGATTATGTTCGTCTAAAGAAAATGTGCATAAATTTATTTATTCAAATACCACAAAAAAAGAAGTAAAAAATATAAATGCATATTTATTAGACGCAAGTAATATATTTATAAATAGACAAAAGCATCCAATTTCAAAATTGCCACCTATTGTTTTTGGAAGTATGCCTAGAGATGGTGGGTTCCTTTTATTAGATGATAGAGAAAGAGCTGAATTAATCAAATTACATCCAGTTGCTGGTAAATTAATAAAAAAATATATTGGATCAGCTGAATTTATTAGAAATATTTCAAGATACTGTTTATGGATAAAAGATGAAGATTTAGCGTTAGCAAAATCCATTCCTTTTATTCAACATAGATTAAATTCAGTTTTTGAATTTAGAGCTAATAGTGATGCTCAAAGTACTAGAGCATACGCTAATCGCTCTCACATGTTTGTTCAACGTGCATATAAGAATACAAATTCAATAATAGTACCAAAAGTTTCATCAGAGCGAAGACTGTATATTCCAATAGGTTTTATAGACCAAAATACTGTTATTTCTGATTTAGCATTTGCTATTTATGATGCACAACCATGGATATTTGGTGTTGTTACTTCAAGAATGCATATGGTATGGGTTAGAGCTGTTGCAGGGAGATTAAAAACTGATTATAGATATTCAGCAGAACTATGCTATAACACCTTCCCTTTCCCTGATATTACAGACAAACAAAAGAAAAACATTGAATATTATGTTAATAATATCCTTGCAGAAAGAGAAAAACATTCTGATAAAACAATGGCAGAGCTATATGACCCTGATAAAATGCCACAAGGGTTAAGAGAAGCTCATCATAGTCTTGATATAGCAATAGAAAAATGCTATCGTGCTACACCGTTTGAAAGTGATGAAAAACGATTGGAGCACCTTTTCAAACGCTATGAAATAATGACAAATCCAGACAAAAAACTAAGCCCAGAAGAACAACTAAGTTTATTGTAAAGGAGCAAAATGGAACAAGTAGAGAAAAATAGCTCAAACATCATTTATTTTCACTTTGATACAAAAGAAAGTCAATTAAGTGTTGAAGCTTTTGGACAACTTGTTAAATCTTTGAATACTGTAACCGATAATGTTTCTAAATTCTTTTACAGCAAACAAGCAAAATGTAACATCTATATATTACCTCCAGAAGAAGGTTCTTTTAAATCTAAGTTTTGTATATTTGTCACAGGTGCAGTAGTATCAGCAGGATTGGGAAATTTTGGAGATGGCATTCTTGAAGGTATTACAGGACATGATTACAAATATTATGGGAAGCAAACAGGTGCGTTAATTAAAGATGTAACTGTCGGTATTTTTTCTAAACCTGCTTCGGAGTTGGATGCAATACTTCCTGATAATGGCGATTTAGACCAGTCAATAAAGGCTAAGACTGACTTCTATCTTTCTATTATAAATGATGACAATGTCCTAAGTTTGGGATTTACAGATGAAGATAAATCTCTAATACAAAAATCTCAATTCTGTTATTATATTGCCCCTGATAAGATGAGAGATATTTCAAATATTCAAGAATATGCTAAATTGACTATTATTAAACCTATCACAGTACGTAGCACTCAAGTTTGGACATTAAAAGACCATTCTAAAACTAAAAGTGATGATTACAAAATTCTTGATGAAAACTTTAAAGAACTTGTTTGGAGTGGCGAAAACCCGCTAAAAGAATCAGAAGCTCCTGACGAAATTCTGGCAAAGATAGAATACGTAAGAGAGATGAAGAATGGGGTTGTTACAACAGTTCAAACAAATATTACAGATGTTTATCAATTTAACAATAGAGTTATTAAAGATTTACCAAGTGATTTTAAATTAAATGAACCAACTAAAATTGAAAACAATAATGGACAAATAAGTATATTTGATATTTTAACTAACAATGAGGAGACTAAGAATGTCTGATTACAGCATAGATGATTTATTGAAATCACCATTTGAAAAGATTAAAAGGATGACTGAAGATGGTTTTGAATATTGGTCTGCAAGAGATTTGTCAAAGCTATTAGAATATTCCGAGTATGGGAAATTTTTGAACCCTATAAACAAAGCTAAAGAATCCTGCAAGAGTAGTGGATATGATATAGAGGACCATTTCGCTCAGGTGAGCGAAATGGTTGAAATCGGTTCAGGTGCCGAAAGAGAGGTTGAAGATTATCGTCTTTCTCGTTTTGCTTGTTATTTAATAGTGCAAAATGCCGACCCAACAAAAAAGAATGTAGCTATGGGGCAGGCTTATTTTGCAATTAAGACTCGTCAAAAAGAATTGCTTGAAGAGGAAGAACAAAAGCTAATTCAATCCGAAGAAAATCAAAGACGATTATTCTTGCGTGAAGAAATGAAAAAGCATAATAAACACCTTGCTGATGCAGCAAGTAATGCAGGTGTAAAAGAACCGAGAGACTATGCAATATTTCAAAATTATGGCTACAAAGGTCTGTATGGTGGCTTAGACAGACAAGCTATTCATAACAGAAAGGGGTTAAAGAAAAGCCAAGATATACTAGACCATATGGGAAGCACGGAGCTTGCGGCTAATTTATTCCGAGCTACACAAACAGAAGAAAAGTTGAGACGTGAGAATATCAAAGGTAAATATAAGGCAAACCAAACCCATTACGAAGTTGGCAAAAAAGTTAGAGAAACCATTCAAGAACTTGGTGGAACTATGCCAGAAGATTTGCCTACAGTTGATTCAATTAAGAAAATTGAAAGAGAAGAACGTAAGAAGCTTGAAGATAAAGGAGAATAAATGCCTAATATAATAGATGTAACATATGCAAGAACTGGCGAAAGCACAAAGACTAACCAATATGGCATGAGAGAAATGCAAGAAAAGGCATTTTCTTCTCGTAATTCAAAATATCTTCTTATAAAAGCTCCTCCAGCTTCAGGGAAATCAAGAGCATTGATGTTTATTGCTCTTGATAAATTAGCACATCAAGGAATAAAAAAAGTTATTATTGCTGTACCTGAACGTTCTAT
>CALUPN010000114.1 GCA_944322625.1 Candidatus Gastranaerophilales bacterium
AATTTACCCCTTGATATGGTTTATTTATGTGGTAGTATTTAATTAAATTCAACTTGATGAAGGAGTACGTATCGTGAAAAAAACAAGTATTATACTTGCATTGGTTTTATCCCTTGGCTTAAGCTGTACGGTTTTTGCCGCTACTCCTATTGAAAAATCAATTGAAACTTTTACACAGGAAATCGAAAAAAATCCTAATGCATCTTTATCCTATTCAAACCGGGCTTCAATGAAATTTCTGAAGGGTGATACACAGGGTGCTATTGCAGATTTCGATAAAGCAATCCAGCTTAATCCAAACAATCCTGAACTATATTTAAACAGGGGGTATATTAAGCAGCTAGTTGGAGACTTAGACGGCTCAATGACAGATTATAATCTGGCTTTGAAAATTAACCCTAATTTTGCATACGCGTACAATAACAGAGGTGTTTTGAAGGTTGCATTGAATGATATAGAAGGTGCAATGACGGATTATGCAAAGGCTCTTTCTATAAACAGCAAGTATTCTGATGTATATTATAACAGAGCAAACTTGAAATATATGCTGAATGATAATAAAGGAGCTCTTGATGATTATAATATCGCAATAGAGCTCAACCCTAAAGACGCGGAAGCTTATAATAACCGCGGTGTTGTAAAGAAACGAATGAATTTTAATGTAGGCGCTTTAAGCGACTATTCGCAGGCAATTGCAATAAACCCAAACGACAGCATAGCTTATGCTAACCGCGGACGTTTAAAGAAACTTTATTTTGATAATGAAGGTGCTGCTATTGATTTAGATCAGGCAATTGCGCTCGCTGAAAAACAAACATTTATTAAAAACGTAAAGCCTTTGCTTTCCAATGAAAGTTATATCGCAGCAATTCCCGCAGCGCCAGTCATAATCAAGGATACTCCTTTAGCAAAAGAAACTATTGCGTATAATAAACAGCCTGTAACACCGCAGGTTCAACCGGTTGCACAGCAAACTCCGGTAAAAGCACAAACCCCTGTTGTTCCGCAAAAACCTGCACAAAAACAGGAAGTTATTGCCCAAAAACCAATGCCGGCTCCTGTTGAAGAAAAACTTGCTGCTGCCGGAACAACCATTAGCGCAGGAGTTGCAACGGTTCAAGCGCCTTCTAATCCTGTAGTTACAACAACTGCAATCAAAAAGAGCCCGACAACGAATATAAAACTGGCTGAAAGCTATTATATAAGAGGCCTTCAAAAATGTGTACTCAGAGACCTTCAAGGCGCAATTGCCGATTTAAATAAAGCAATTGAAAATAACTCAAAATATGCTGATGCTTATTACTACAGGGCTGCTATCAGGAAAGAACTCGGAGATACGGAAGGATTTAGAAAAGATTACTCTATAGCAATCCAAATTAACCCGTCGCTTCAGACATTCAATGACTCTAATTGTCTTTCTTTGATTGGAGGTTAAATTATTATGAGGATTGAAGGCGGGAACGGTAATTATTCAACAAGTTTCGGAAAATTTATTCGTATAGATGGCAAGTTCAAACAATTAGAGCATTTCAGGACAAAATTACGTAAAAGTTCTGAAGATTATTTAACAACTTTAGACGGTGGGGCAAATAGACGTTCCCGGCTATATTTAATTAGCGGAAAAGACTTAGATACGTTTATAGATTTGATGAAACAGCATATTTATTTTAGAGAGCTTCGTGAAAATCTGGAAAAATATATGCCCCAAAAGCCTAAAAAGCTTTCTGTAAAAGCAGCTTTTAAAAAATTGAAAAATGATAAGTTTTAGAGTGAAAAGTTTTTCGGTTTTATGTTACTATGGATTTGTCTCTTCACCGGGGTAATAATTTATCCCGGGTATATATTATTCTATTTAAGAGTTTTGAATAAGTTTTATTAATATATAGTAGCAAAATTTATTTATATTATAAATTATAGTATAATATAAACGCAATAATATGTTTTTACGGGGGGTGTATGTTTTTAGAAAAAGATAAAAATAATTTTTCGAAATTAACAGAGTCATTGAAATTATCCAGAAGAGCCGATTTAGATGCTTTTTGTAATGATGATACAATGGAAAGTTTATATGTTGATCCTTTTAAAAATAATTATATTATAAATTCAATGTTGGCTGCAAATTCTACAATTTTAATCGGTAGAAAAGGAACCGGAAAATCTACTATTATATTAAAATTACAGCATGAATTGAAAAAGAATGATTCAGTATTATCAATATATCTTGACGTAAAAACAATTTTTGAACAAACAAAATCTTTAAATTTTGAAGATGAAACCTACTCAGGGATTATTGATGAAGAAAATACAAAAAAATATCTATTGTATAAAGCTTTTATAAATGAAGTGCTTGAAAATATAAAAAGTGAACTTAAAGCTAAAATTCAAACGAAAGAAACTTTTTTGAATAGAGTTTTTAAGAAGTTTAGTAAAAAAGAAACTTTTGAAACCGAGATAGATCAATTATTATCCCATGTCAATGTCTCTGAATATAATGATATTACATTGTTAAAGAAGGTGAGCAAAAAATATACATCAAAAAATATGAAAAATAATGAAGTGCACGAAAATGCGAGTGCAGGAATCTCACTTACTAATATGTTTACGAAAGCTAAAATTAATGAAAAGAATTCTGCCGGTCAGGAGGATTCTATTGACTCAGAGTTTTCGCAGATATTGTTAAAATATTATAATACAAAAGAAATAATGTTAAAAATTAAAAAAATTTTATCATCACTAGACATAAAACATTTATATATTTGCTTAGATGATTACTCTGAAATCGATAAAGGTGCAATTGATATTTTTGTAGATTCTATTATAGCTCCTTTAAATAATTGGAGTGAAGAATTCATTAAATTTAAGATTTGTGCATATCCGAACAGGTATTACTTGGGTGATATTGATTCAACAAAGATAGACATTTTAAATTTGGATTATTTCAATATGTATTCTGCGACATCTTCTTCTGATTCCTTTTTAGAAGCAATAGATTATACTAAAAGGCTGTTAGATGCGAGGTTTAAATATTTTTGTAATAAAGGTATTCAAGATTTTATTGATGAAAAAGTAAAAATTGACGATTTTTATAAGGAGATTTTTTTTATAACAGCTAATGTCCCTAGAAGTATTGGCAGACTTTTATGGTATGTAAATCGGTTTACAATAGCGCAAGACAAAAAGATTACATTAAAAGATTTACGTCAGGCTTCTGAACAATTTTATAAAGAAGCTATTGCAGAGTTTTTTACAAAAACAATGCATGTTAAGTTTAGTTATGACGAAAAATTAAATAAAAAACATTTGCAAAATATATTGGGTATCATTATCAAAAAAGCTAAACAAAATAAAACGGATATTGGGAAATCAGATGCAGCTATCTTTCAACCATATAATACAAATAATGCTCCAACAAGCTTTTTCTATACGTATAAGGATTTAGCTTTTGAACAGGTATTGTCTTCCTTGGAGCTTAATTATTTTATTACAAAATATAATGAACAGAAAGATAAGGATGGGAAACTCATTAATATCTACTGGATTAATCATGGATTGTGTCAAATGGAGGATATTGTATTTGGAAAAGGAGATGACAGAAAATACATCGTTCAACGGCGTTTCAACTATGGTCCGGCTATAAAGGACTATATTGAAGGATTACAAGAGATCGAATGTGATAATTGTGGACATAAGTTTGAAATAACAGAGCTTGAAATGCTAAAAAAATATGATATGCAGTGTTACAAATGTAAAACAGGTAAATGTCGTGTTTTAGCTATAGGTATAACTCTTCCTGATGACTTAGACAAAATTAAGTTACCTGAGATTGAGTATGATTTATTGAAAACTCTTTCAATTTCTGATAAAGAACTTTATGCAAGCCAAATTGCAGCTGAGCTGGATTGCTCATATCAGTTAGTGTCTAAAAGAGCTAAGAAATTAAAAGAATTATCATATATAGATCATATAAAAGAAAATAGAGGAGAGGGGGTAAGAACATATTATGCCCTCACAAACGGCGCAAAAGAAGACTTTGATTTGTAATAATGCAAATTGTTGTTAAAATTGCGAATTTATATTGTTTATAAAAGTCCTTTTGTTAGTAATTATTAGGAGGAACATATTGAGAGGTATTTCGACAGTTATTATATCTAATATTTCTCGAACTCTTTAACGAAACTTTACAACCCGTTTATCATCTCTACAAATAATTATCCTTTATTCGGAAATAGAAAATTATATTAACGGGGTTGAAAAATAAAAATATAATAGAAACACAGGGTGGTAGTTTCTCAAGCTACCGGATGCCTTGTAGAAAGTCTAACGGTTCTTATCTATTAAGATGATGGCTGTTTTTTAATACGCATAAAATCAAAAAGATTAAAAATAATGCTCCAAATGAAGATATAAAAAGTTATAAAGAATTATTAGAACTAATCAATAATTATCTGGAATATAAACAACAGTTTTAAAGAGTTCGAATCCCATTAGAGGTAACTACATTTTTCAAAAATGCTCGAACTCTGAAATTCAAGATTTGCAATAAAAAAGACCCGTCTGGGTCTATTCTTAAAAATGGGGCGGATAGTGGGATTCGAACCCACGTATATCGGAACCACAATCCGAGGTCTTAACCACTTGACGATATCC
>CALUPN010000115.1 GCA_944322625.1 Candidatus Gastranaerophilales bacterium
AAGTCATTGAAGAAATTATTGATTGATTCGATTTCTTTGTTTGAAATAGTTTCTGTTGTGAATAACATCTTTTTTGCTCCTTTTAAATATCTCTTATGTATATATAAAGTATTTAAGTTTTCAAAAATTGCCTTTTTTTGTCTGTTTTGTTAAGAAATGTAAAGTTGAATTTATTTTTGTTGGAAATTTGTAATATTTCTTTAGAAAAGTAATTCTAAAATAGCTTGTAATTGGGCGCCTTTTGGCGCCCAATTACAACTCAAGCTTAGTTATACCAGTAATTAGCAATCCTGAAACACAAGGTCAATAATTCCGGCGGCAGGTCATCTATAACTTTTTTGATAAATTCCCGCTTTTCATTATCTGTATAGCTAAGATGCTCCCAATCAAAAAAGTTTTTGATTGGAAAACCAAACGCTTCCGGAATTTTTGCCAGGCATCTTCCGGGAAAAGTATTACCATTCTCAATTTTGCTTACATTTCTCTGGTCTATACCGATTTTCTCAGCAAGTTTTTCCTGCGTCCAGCCGCGTTTTCCTCTTAATTCCGCTAATCTTCTACCAAATAATTTCTTAATAGTGTCCATAATAAAGGCATAATTTTTTCCTCCTTTCAGACACAACTCTACTCTAATGCTATTTATGCAATACAAATAGCTCATTTTGTATTGTAAATTATAACATAAAAATAAAAAAATGTTATATGAAAAATAAATTTTTACAAAAATTGGTATGTTGGGTGAAACCCAACATATGGACTCGGATGGTGCAGGCATTTTCAAGCCAACCATGCATTAATGAGTATTTTATGCTACTTGAACGGTATAGCCTAATTCTTTAATAATTTTTAGAGCTGTTGATAATTGCGGTTGTTGTTCTCCGTTAAAAATTGCATAAAGGTTGCTTCTGGAAATACCTGTTTTTTTAGAAATTCCGGAAATAGAATCTTTTGCTCTTACTGCATATTCCAATGCTTTTACAAACGCATTTAAGTCATTGTCTTGTAAAAATTCTTCAAAACCAATATTTATCCATTGTTTTATATCATCATCCGTTTTTAAGTCATTTAAAACATATTCATTAAAAGATTTTGATTTAGTCATTACTAAGCCTCCATTGATTAAGAAGTTCTTGTGCTCTTTCTATATCTTTTGATTGTTGAGATTTATCACCGCCGTTAATTAATAGAATTATTTTTTTGTTTTCATTTATAATAATATTGTACTGCATGCAGGACATATTTCAATTGGTCAAAATGGTGTGCTTAAGTCTACCCTACGAATGTTCTACATTTTTTTATAAAAAATCCCCCCCAAAAAAAAGAAAGGAGTACAAATGCAGAGAACTGCGTTAATTTGTAACAAATTTTCGGGGATAAACCGGAGTTCTTCGGTTTACTCTTCGTCAATAATCACGGCATCGGATATTCAGAATGTTGAATTATTTGCAACAGAAATCAATTCCGGTGTCGGAATTCGTACGGCAAGAGGAAATGTTGCTGTATGTTCGCTAATTCCCGCAGGCGAGCGGGTTATTAACATTTTTGAGAGTGTACAAAAGGGAAATACTTACTTTTTTGTACATACAGAAAGCTCGACAGAGGGTAAAATCTATCTGTTTTCAAAGCTTTCTAATAGTTTAACCCTCAAAGTTTCAGGGCTTAGCGTAACATCAATGTCCTGTGCTACGGATTTTTCTCAAGGCTGGTCTGATTTATTTGTTTTTTCAAACTCTGAAGAGATGCTCTCTATTGAGATTGATAACTACAATGACGACGGCGAACTTGATGAAGTCAAAATGATGGAATTAAAAGATGCTGACAACCGTGATGTTAAAGGTCTCGGAATGGTAGTTTACGCAGGAAGGCTATGGGTATTTGATGAGCAGATTTTATGGTATTCCCAGCAGGAGAATATTTACGACTTTTCGACTTCAAGCGCTGAAATCACGACTTCTGCCGGCTATATTGAATTTGTAAAAAAGATTACTGCTATTTACCCTTATTTAGGGACTTTGGCTGTTTTTCATTCAAATTCTTCCTGCCTGATTTCACAAGACGAGAATTTAGCTTTCTATAAGACATACGACTCTCCCGGAGGATGTGCAGGATATAATTCTCTTGTGTTTCACGGAACAGAGTTGTATTTTTATGATAATACAAAAAAGGGCGTTTTTTCGTTCAAGCAGGTTGTAAACGGTGACAAGACTCTTGGAGAAAACATTGCAATTGATATTCAGGAAGAGTTATTCAATATAGCATCCGCTGACGTCAATAAAATCCGCACGCTTTCAGTTGTAACCTCTGACCGCAATGAAGTCTGGATGCTGCTTCCCGATGAGGATGAAAGTTATTCGACAATAGCGATTTACGATTATTTAAGAAATACCTGGGTAAAGCGCAAATCGCAGAAAATTAATTGTTTCGCAATAATCGGCGGAGTCTTATATTCAGGCGGAAAGAAAATTTATGAAGAATACACTTCAAACACATTTGATGAAGAATTTATCCCGGCTTTTTATAACTGTACACCGCTTAATCTGGGTTATGAAAACTCAATAAAAATTCTCTCATATCCGCCAAAAGTTACTCTGGATATGTATTACAACAACAGTTTTTATGTAGAATACGTAAAAGATTATGATTCAATGACTTCAAAAGTAAGGCATATTCAGACAAAATCTCTCAAAAATGTATTATATTTTGATATCGGCCACTGGGACAGCGGTTATTTTCCGATTAAGGATTTGAATGCAACTAAAAAACTTCCCGCCTCATTTTTTAATACTCTTCAAATGAGTTTTTTAACCAAAAACGAAGGTGATGATTTTTGTATAAGAAATATTGAGTTCGGAAAAATCAAAGCAAAGGCCGTATAAATTAAAGAAAGGATTTCAAATGGGTAAAAAATCACAATCAACCACAACGACTTACGGGAATACAACAACGAAAAACCCGTACGCGACTGCAACTACAAACAATTCCGGCACGACTGCTTCATTAAATGCAGGCACAGCACTTGATTCTGTTTACAATTTCGTAAACAAAAACATAAATTCGCTTTTAGATGAATATTTAAATCCGAATTTGAATTCAACAACAAATCAGGCGAAATTAAACCAGTTTACAACAACTCTCGGTGCAGAGGCTTCTAAAAACCTGGAAAACAATATTATAAGTCCGCTGTCTGAAAGGAATATGATACGTTCATCTCAAGCAACAGATTTGTATAATAATCTTTCAGATACTGCGACAAACTCACTTGCTTCATACGTAAACGAGCTTTTAGCGGCTTCTCAGGATAATACTGCAAGTATGATAAACAATCTTTTGTCTGCTTATATGCAGGGCTATGATGTAATTTCAGATATGCAGCAGCAATCTCTTCAAACAAGTGCCGGTAATGCTACAACGACATCGAGCGGCGGATCTTCTTTTGGCAGCAACTTTAATTCCGGAGTCTCATCCGCATCTAGTCTCGTAAGCATATTAGGCAGCCTTGCCAAAATACTTACAAACAAGAGCGCATAAGGAGTATTCAATAATGGACAGAGAATATTTATTTAAGTATGCACCTGCAATTATTGTCTGTGCGGCTGTTTTACTTCAATACAATCTTTTTGTAACTCCGGAGAGATTAGAACAGACGCACAGAGAAATCCTAACCGAAGTTGCGCAGGTGTATATTACTAAATCGGAGTTTGGAAATATGAAAGACCAGATTATGGATATCAATAAGAAAGTGGATAAGATTTATGACACATTAATAACGGAAAGGAGTTCAGATGGCATTAACTGAAATTGAATACGGTTCACTCGCTTCATCAGAAGTTATGAATAATAATTTTGAATATCTTGATAACAAGATTTCGGATGTTTCAGAGAGCTTAACCTCAACTGCCGCTACTATTAATTCTAATATTGCAACAATAAACAGTTCAATGGCTGCAATGGGTGAAGAATTAAATCAGGCAATCGAGGATTTAGACAGTGATTTAACCGAAGCATCGGAAACATCTTTTTCAGAAAACGGACTTTATATAACAACTTACACAAACGGAACGTCCTGGTATAGAGAATATTTTTCTGACAAAGAAAAAACAACCCGTGTTTGGATTGAACAGGGAGGTCAAACCTGGCAAAACAATTATGTGAGTTACATTAAAACAATGAGTAACACAAACTATAATATAAAAGTTCAGGATATTAATAATACCTATATTGAAGGAGCAAAACCCGCAAATTTTTCAACTACCGGTTTTACTCCTAACTTCAGATACGGAAGTAATCTTCGCTGGGCTGTTGCCGGAGTATAGAAAAAGGAAGGAGAAAAAATGGCTTATAAATTAGAAAAACCTTATACGGATATTCAAAGAGCTGATTTTATCGTTAATTATAATCACAAACAGGGCTTGATGATTGAAGAAACAGAAGAAGCATTATATGCATTATTACCCAATGAAATTATGCAGAATAATCAACCTGTTATTAATGC
>CALUPN010000116.1 GCA_944322625.1 Candidatus Gastranaerophilales bacterium
TCGTCAAAAGAAACAACACCAAACCTTTCCGGGTCTTTCACCGTATAGCCGAAAACAGTTGCTCCAGAATGTTTTTTCAGTGCATTTTTCATTATTGTAGAGAAACCATGACCGTGAAAAATATTATCTCCAAGAATCAATGCAACATCATCATTTCCAATAAAATCCTCAGCTATAATAAAAGCATCCGCTATTCCTCTCTGCACATACTGTATCTTATATTGTAAATTTAGTCCGTACTGAGAACCGTCACCAAGTAATTTTATAAAATTATCATAGTCAGTCTCATTTGTAATAATAAGAATATCCCTTATCCCTGCAAGCATTAATGTTGACAACGGATAATAAATCATCGGCTTGTCATATATTGGCAGTAAAATTTTAGAAATCGGCTGTGATGCCGGATATAATCTGGTTCCTGCTCCTCCTGCTAAAACAATACCTTTCATAAAAACTCCTTATTAACTTCCGAATTCTTTCATCGATTTTTCGACACATTCCCTGTTTGCCAAACAAGACGGCGCCAGCTGTACTCCATTATGTTTTTTAGGATTTAATAATAAAACAAACGGCACATATCGGCCACCGTATTTTCTCATTAGCTGGTAACCGTATGGAGTTGACGCATCTACTTTTACAAAACTATATTGTCCGTCATACATTTTGGAAAGTTTATTATATTGCGGGGAAAATTTTGTACAATATCCACAATCCGAAGTATATAAATATAAAAACACATTCCTGTCTTTTAAAAATGCATTCTCCAACTCTCCCGTAAATGCCGGCAACATACCTGATACCAGTAAAAATATTAATAAATACTTTTTTAACATGACCTGATAATACCATTTATAAATAATATTTTCAATAGTAAGGTTATTCTAGCAAATTGTATAAACTTTCCTGTAATAAAGACCTATTCCTATTATTGTAAGAATAATATTCGGCATAAATGCGGCAAGAAGCGGAGCCAAAGAACCGGCTTCTCCGAAAGATATTGAAAGAGCTCTTATCAGATAATATGCAAATATGATTAAAATACTAAATAAAAACCCCCTGTTATACCTGACCCTTGGCGGAGTAATTGCAAGCGGCACCCCGATTAAAACAAGCACAATTGTTGTTAACGGAAGCGCTATTTTATCAAACAGGCTTATTTTCAACTCTTCTTTTTTCTCAACATCAGGATTTGTTAAATATTTACAAAGTTGTATAAAATTATGTTCATTAGCAAGATTTCTGTCCATTTCTTTTGACAAATCCATACCGAATTTCACCGTAGAATCCTCAAAAAGCGTTGTATCAAGGGTTTTTCCATTATCGGTAACTGTGTAAATTGCACCTTTCTGAAAATTCCAGCCTTCCGGAGTTGTTGCACCTTGCTTAGCTTGCAAAATTTGAATGGTTCCGTCTTTAGAAGCATCAAGAACCGTAATATTATGAAGCTGTTTATCAGTACAATCACCAACATAAAAAAGACGTTTCAACAATCCGCCTTCTTTTATTTCTTTAAAAGTAAAATTATGTTTTCCTTCCGGAATATTTTTTTTGCTGAATGCATAAAGAGCCAAATCGGTTGATTGTTTTGTCATAACGGGAACAACCGTTTCGTTAAGAACAAAACTCACGCAAGACATTACAATAGCAAATATAAAAATTGGTTTTGCTATTCGATTAAGACCGATTCCACATGCCCTCATAACCGTGATTTCAGAACTTAAACTCAATCCATTAAGTGTCATAACAGTCGCAAGCAAAACGCCCATAGGAATTGTCATAACAAATACTGCCGGCAAATGCAGAATTATAATTAAAAAAGCTATCTTAAACGGAATTCCATACATTGAAATCTGTTTTATTAAAGTTATAAAAGTATCAGATGCAAATATAATAGAAGTAAACACCAGAACCCCCATTATAAACATCTCTATGACCTGCTTTAAAATATATTTATCCAGCAGTCTCATATTTTTTAATTGATATATTATTTTATTTATATAATTAATCATCAGCTCGTTTGATATTATACCAAAAACTATATATGCGGTAAACAATTTTTATTTTTTATAAAATCTTAGCCTTATTTACTACTGTTAAAGGAATTTCGTTTATGTTACGATGAAAATTATGGATAATATAAAGAAAATAATTGAGCAAGAATTAAAATCCGTAGACAAAGAACTTGGTAAAGCAGTAAAAAAAAATAACGATATTTATAACGCTATTCATGATTTTATTGAAAGCCCTCTCAAGAGAATACGATCTATTTCTGCAATATTATATTTAAAACTTAACCAAATAGTAATTAATCAAAAAATTTTGGATATATTAACAGCAGGTGAACTTATCCACAATGCCTCACTTTTGCACGATGATGTTATTGATAATTCCGATACAAGAAGAGGAGTTGAAACCTTATGGTCAAGATACACCCCCCAAATATCTATTTTATCAGGAAACATATTAGTTTCAACTGCTGTTGACAAACTCATAACACTAAACGACTGGAATATTCTCGGTTATTTCCAAAATTGCACAAAAAGAATGAATGAAGCAGAAATAGAACAATATTTAATGCGCGGCAAAATACTATCCGCAGACAATTATATAAAAATTGCCGAAGGTAAAACAGCAAGTCTTTTTGAAGCTATTTTTGCAAGTTGTGCCGTAAGTGCAGGCCTGGACAAACAAAAAGCTGTTTATTTTGCTAAAAATTTCGGAATACTCTTTCAATTAAAAAATGATTTGTCCCCTAAGTCTATGGAAACAGATAAACAAAATCGCATTTTTACACTAAAAGATATTTTAGGTATTGAAAAAACATATATTTTAATGGATAATTATCAGGAAGAGATAAGAAGAGTTTTGGAGGAGTTTCCGGAAAGCATTTATAAACAAGGGCTGAAGGATTTATTAATAAACTTATGATAGATAAAGAAAAACTTAGAGCAAATATAAAAGAAACAGTTGACACTATAGTCTTTGTCGTAGTAGCGGTCATCTTAATAAGATTTTTTATTGCGGAATTAAGATGGATTCCTTCGGGCTCAATGGTTCCAACACTTGTCGAAGGCGACAGGATTGTTGTTGAAAAACTTTCAAAATTTCCTAATCTGTTAAAAACGCATAAGTTTGAAAATACACCAAAACGCGGTGATGTGATGATATTTTACCCGCCTTTCGTAAAATTAGAGACAACTCCCTGGGCAGTATTCAGCAGACTTACAGGCTTTTTCTGCAAGGATATCGCTTATATTAAGCGGGTTGTAGGACTTCCCGGAGAAAAATTAGAAATTAAAGAAAATACAGACGGCTCTTTCACTGTATTTATTAATGACAAACCGCTTGAAGAAGATTATATTAAGAGCAAATACGATTTTCATAAATGCCGTGAAGATATGTTCTGCGGCCCTTTAATTATTCCGGAAGGACAGTATTTTATGATGGGCGATAACAGAGGTAATTCAATGGACAGCCGTTTTTGGGGAACATTACCGAAAGAAAGATTTATTGGCCGTGCGGTATTTTTATTCTGGCCGTTTACCCATATGAAAGGTTTATAACTAAAGTTATAGAAATTTCTAACTATTTGGGAATTTAAAAAAGCTAAACCAGCAATTATTATATTAGTGTGAAGATATAAAAACCCTAAAAGGCTTACTGATAGGTTCAGTCAAGCCTTAGTGAACATATGGCAGCTTGAAAAACTGCCAAGTTCAAGGATGAAGTAAATAAAGAAAAGGAGATCACACTATGGCTTCAATCACAATCAACACAAACCTTGCGGCTTTAACAGCGCAAAGGAATTTGTCGGCCGCAACAAGCGGTATGAACACGGCAATGGAGAGATTATCAACCGGTTTTAGAATCAACTCCGGTGCAGATGACGCAGCCGGCTCTGCTGTATCTACATTAATGGAAGCGCAAATTTCCGGTTATGATGTAGCAGA
This sequence comes from Candidatus Gastranaerophilales bacterium, assembly GCA_944322625.1. Classification (GTDB taxonomy): domain Bacteria; phylum Cyanobacteriota; class Vampirovibrionia; order Gastranaerophilales; family Gastranaerophilaceae; genus CAG-196. The sequence goes on from CALUPN010000116.1 coordinate 3,951, forward strand.
ATCGAATGCTACAATGGGTTTATCACTTCTTGATACTGCAGAAGGAGTTTTAGACATCGTAGGAGATTACCTGCAGCGTATCAGAGATTTGACCGAGCAAGCTGCGAACGGTACTTACGGTACTTCTTCTATGCAGGCTATCAGAACAGAAGTTGAGCAGAGAATGCTTGAAATCAACCGTCTTTGCGAAGTTATTGACTTCAATGGTATTCAATTGTTAGACGGTACAAGTTCCGCTTATACAAGCGGGTCTGGTGTAAA
>CALUPN010000117.1 GCA_944322625.1 Candidatus Gastranaerophilales bacterium
TTTTGTTTGTCCCTTTACATGTTCTACGGCACAGTTGATATAAAACTTTAGGCTTTTCTAGAAAATTGTTACATTTCGTTACATTATTTTACCCTTATGGATTAAGAAAAAAATCTTTTAATATGGTATCCTTTTTCTATGAAGCGATTTTTGGGTATAGTATTTTTTATTTTAGTTATAGGAGTTTTGTTAAAAGCTTGCATAAGGCGTGATATTCCGGGATGTATACCTTGTAATATCAAGCCGCATAATTTGGAAGAAATTATTTATCCTGCAGATGAAAAAAATGCAACAATTAACGGGGTTGATTATCTTCAATCTCAGGCTGCTATTGGTAAATTCGGAGGTGAACTTGTAATTTCTGCAATCGGAGAAGGGCCAAAAACATTTAATCCCTGTAACACTAAAGATGCAACCTCATCTTCTATGGCGGGAATGATGTACGACGGACTTTTAACAACAAACCCGCGTGACGGGAGAGTTATGCCGCTTCTGGCTAAGGATTACGAAATTGACGGAAATGAGTACCTTATTCATTTAAGACACGGGATAAAATGGACGGATGGCAAGCCCATTACGGCTGATGATGTTATGTATACTTATAATGAGGTTGTATTCAAGGGTTTAGGCAATCCTTCAACTATGGATGCTATGAAGGTTGACGGGGTTTTACCCAAAATAGAAAAAATCGATGACTATACGGTTAAATTTACTACCCCGAAGATATTTGCGCCGTTTTTGAGACAGCTTAGTTATCCGATTGTACCTAAGCACTACTTTAAACCATATTCTGACAGAGGTGAATCTGAATTTAATGCGTTTTTGAATCCTGATACGCCGCCAAATGAAATCGTATCAAGCGGAGCTTTTAAGCTTAAGGAATATGTTGCGGCGCAAAGGGTTGTATTTGAAAGAAATCCGAACTATTACAAGATTAACCTTGATAATCAAAAGCTGCCTTATTTGGATAAAGTTGTTTATATGATTGTCGGTGACACAAATAATGAGATTTTAAAATTTGAAGCAAAAGAATTAGATGTTATTGCAATACCCGGCTCAAGTGTTGCAAGATACAAAATAAAAGAACCAAAATCCGACTATATAATTTATAATATAGGGCCAAATACAGGGACTTTATTTCTTGTAATCAATTTAAACAACCGCAAAGACAAGAACGGCAAGCCTTATGTTAATCCGATTAAGCATAAATGGTTTTCGAACCGTGATTTTAGGGCTGCAATAGATTGGGCAATAGATAGGGAAAATATGGTTAAAAATATTGCGTCTGGCGTTGCAGAGCCTCTGTTTACGGCAGAGAGTCTTAATTCAATTTATCTTAATAAATATATAAAAGGGCACCCCTGTGATTTGGAAGTTGCGCAAAAAAGCCTTGAAAAAGCAGGTTTTAAAAAGAAAAACGGCAAATTATACGATGAGGAAGGTCATAGAGTCGAATTTGATTTGTATACTAACGCAGGAGTGCTGGAGCGTGAAGCTTTGGGAGTCATGATTAAGCAGGATTTAGAAAACTTAGGGATGAAAGTTAACTTTAAGCCTGTTGAATTTAATTCACTTGTAAATAAGCTTACAAACACTCATGACTGGGATATGGCAATTATGGGGCTTACAGGTTCTCCTTTAGAGCCTCATGACGGGAAAAATGTCTGGACTTCATCCGGCAGTTTGCATATGTTTAACCAGCGTCCGGCAAATTATGATAAAGACGACCGCCTTGAATGGGAAAAAGAACTTGATGAGATTTTCAGAAACGGAGCTTTGAAACTTACGTATGAAGAGCGGAAACCTTTGTATGACAGGTATCAAACAATTATTTATGACCAGAAACCTATAATTTATCTTTATTCGCCGATTAGAATTATGGCAATAAGAAAGAAGTTTAAGAATGTATTTCCGACTTCACTCAGCGGATTAATTTATAATTTGGATGAAATCTATATTGAGGAGCAGAATTGATGGAGTTTTTCAGATATATTGCAAAAAGGATTTTGCAGGTTATACCGCTTTTAATAATAGTGTCGATTATAAGCTTTTTTATAATCCGCTTATCTCCTGTTGACCCGCTTGCGGAATTAAGATTAAATCCGTCAATTTCGCAAGAAACACTTGATAAAGAAATGAAGAGACTTAATCTTGATAAACCTATTTACATCCAATATATTTCCTGGGCAAAATCATTTATTAAAGGGGATTTAGGATATACTTCCGCTGGAGAAAAAGTTTCTGTGAAGCTGAAAGAAAGAATTCCAAATACATTACTGCTCACTGTAATCGTAATTTTCATGACCTGGGCTGTCGGGCTTCCGCTCGGCATACTTGCGGCAGTGCATAAGGAAACGGCTTTTGACAGGATGCTTACGGTAATTTCAAGTATCGGAATGGCAATACCTTCGTTTTTCTTTGCAATACTGCTTTTGATTTTTGCGGTTAAAACCGGCTGGTTTCCTGCCGGCGGGCTTACGAGCTGGAATTTTTCGGAGATGAGTTTCTTGGGTAAAATATCGGATATTTCAAAGCACCTTATCTTACCCGTAATTGTTCTGTTTACGATTTCGCTTTCCGGGCTTCAAAGACAGATGAGAGCCAATATGCTTGAAGTTTTAGACAGCGACTATGTAAAATTTGCACGCGCTAAAGGTTTGAGCGAAGGAAAAGTTCTGTTTAAGCACGCACTAAGAAATGCGATTAATCCGATGATAACGCTTCTGGGGTTTGAGTTTGCAGGGCTTCTCAGCGGAGCGGCTCTTACTGAATACGTTTTTCAATACCCGGGGCTCGGCAGGCTTATTCTGGAAGCCGTTATGAAATCTGATATAAACCTTGTTATGGCATCTTTGATGATGGGAACAATTATGCTGATTTTAGGGAACCTCATTGCAGATATTCTCCTTATGATAACCGACCCGAGAGTAAGAGGAGGTGCAAATGGAAGTGATTAAAAAGATTTTTCGGGATAAATTTGCAAGGACGGCTTTTATTATATTGGCACTCTTGTATCTCATAATACTGTTTGCGGATTTCATTGCGCCTTATTCAAATACTTATTCAAACAGAGACATGGCTTACGCTCCGCCTTCTAAAATCTATACAATAAATGAATGTGGAAAAATTTCATGGCCTTATACGTATAATTATGTAAGAGAATACAATCCTGTTCTTATGCAGACAGTATTTAAGCAGGACAGGAGCCAAAAATATTATATAAAACCCTTTAAAAACGGGCACTTATTCGGGGTTGAAGAAGGAGGGCAAGTTTATCTTCTGGGAACTGATATAAACGGCCGTGACGTATTTTCCCGTCTGCTTTTTGGAGGAAGAATTTCTATGACGGTAGGATTCTTAGCTCTGCTTGTCGTTTTCCCGATAGGGCTTTTGTATGGCGGAATTTCAGGCTACTTTGGCGGAATTGTTGACACACTGATGATGAGGTTTGCAGAAGCGGTTATGGCAATTCCAAGCTTTTATCTGCTCATTATACTTGCAGCAATTCTGCCGAGCGGAATGACAAGCGTGCAGAGGTTTGCACTCATTGTAATAATTCTTGCGCTAATCGGCTGGGCGGGATTTGCAAGAGTTGTAAGAGGAATGGTGCTTTCTATAAAGAACGAAGAGTTTGTTCAAGCCGAAAAAACAATGGGGGCTTCCAACCTGCGGATTATTTTAAGGCATATTTTACCCCAGACAACAAGCTATGTAATAATAGCAATGACTTTAAGCGTTCCTTCTTATATTCTGGCAGAATCAGGATTAAGCTTTCTGGGGCTTGGAATACAGCAGCCGGATGCAAGCTGGGGAAATATGCTTAAAGAAGCGCAGGAATTTACAAATATTTTATACCGCCCCTGGCTTTTAACTCCCGGATTGCTGATATTTATTGCGGTTCTGTGTTTTAATCTGCTTGGAGATACGATAAGAGATATTCTTGATCCAAAATCTCAAAAAAGGATATAAAAGGGGTGAATTGATAATTGTGTTCTAAAATTGTATATTACAGGCACCCGCCCCAGCCCTCCCTCAAAAGGGATGGAGCCAGCGCCAAGTGCAGAGCTTCCCTTCCCCGGTGAGGCACTACTGTCCGAGATAAATTTATAAACAACTGTCATATACAACTACATAACTGCAATTGCGGCACATTCCCTAATGTCTAGACATAAAAAAGACCCCTCAC
>CALUPN010000118.1 GCA_944322625.1 Candidatus Gastranaerophilales bacterium
CAATTTTTGAACTCCTAAACTTTTCAATATCAATCATCACCCACCCCAACCCTCCCTCATAAGGGAGGGGGCTTTGCACACGCCAAACGTGCAACATTCCTTCCCTTGAAGGAGCGGATTTGCGGACGGAGGGGTAAATTTTTTTCTTCAACTTCTGAACTCCTAAAGTTTTCAATTTTCGGATTTTTTCGCATCCGCTTATTGCAAATATAACATTTTTAAAGTACAAAAAAGATATGAAAAAAAAGATTTTATTCATAAATTTTGGCGGGCTCGGTGATGAAATTCTCTTTCTTCCGTCTGTAATTTCCGTAAAAAAAGAGTTTCCTACATCTGAAATTACACTTGCTCTCGAAAACAGAAGCAAAGGAATTACAACTCTTACCGATATTATAGATAATACTCTTTTTGCCGATATAAAAGGAAAAAATAAATATTTTGAATTGTTAAAACTTTTATTCAAAATTTGGACTAAAAAATTTGACATAGTAATTTCTTCCGGTTCAAACAAATTTATTTCAATATTTTTATTTTTTACTTTTATAAAAAAACGCTATGGATATAATACCGGCAGATTAAGCCAAATCCTTTTAACAAAAGCGATTGATTTAAATAAAAATCAATACGCCGTAAATATGTATCACGACCTTGTAAAACCGTTAACAAATATAATAACGGAACTCCCGCAAATAAACACAAAAAGAAAAAATCCCGAACCTGATACAATTTTAATCCATCCGGGAGTAAGTCTGTTAAGCGTAAGAAAAAATATGATAAAAACAATTTCTGCAAATATTTGGGCAGAAGTTGTTAACAAACTGGCCGACCACGGAAAAAAAGTTATCCTTGCAGGAGGGCCTGATGATAAAGAAACTGTTGATACAATAGTAAATAATGTTTCCGCTTATAAATTTACAAATATGTACGGAAAAACAAAAAATCTTCAAGAGCTTGCGGAACTTATATCAGAAACTGAAAAATTTTTATGCTCAGATTCCGCTCCTTTGCATATTGCAGCAGCTCTCGGAGTTAAAACATTTGTAATTTTCGGCTCTACGGATGATAAAAAATTAATTCCGCAAAACGGTCTTGTTATTCCGATAAAGGCTAAAAATTGTACCTGCTCTCTGCAGCCATGTCTCTGGGAAAAAAGACAGACCACATGCGAAACACTTGATTGTTTAAAAATATCCGCAGACGAAATCGTTAACACCGTTTTAAACGGTTAATTATATTTTTTCATCATAAATTTATTGTCCGAGAGCGTGAGCCTTATCCGTTGTAGATTTTATAACATCATAGAAAAGTTTTTCGCTGTTATTATCATCCATACAATCAACTCCGACACGCGTACAACCGCCTTTTGTCGCTACATTTGATATTAGTTCTTCCATGGAAATTTCTCTGTTCATAGCCATTTTAGCCGAACCTATTGCTGTTTGTATACTTAACAAAAGCGATTTTTCATAATCCAAACCGAGTTTTTCACCCGCACGTGCAATTTCATTTATAACTTTATAATAAAAAGCCGGACCTGAACCTGAAATAGCCGTTACTATATCCATTTGAGCTTCATTATCAACCGTTATACATTTACCGATTGTTGAAAGAAGTTTGTTTACATAATCTAAATCTTCAGATTTCGCAAACTTTCCGCCAATCATTCCGCTCATACCTTCACCAACCAGCGCCGGAGTGTTAGGCATAACACGAATTACACGTGTACCTGCGGGAAGATTTGATTCCAATTTATCTAAAGTAACACCCGCAGCAATTGAAACAACAAGTTTTTCAGAAGTTATAAACGGACTTATTTCTTTTAAAACATCCGCTGCCTGATTTGGTTTAACCGCAATAAAAATCACATCTGATTTTTGAGCCAAAACCTTATTATCTGCAATAACCGCAATACCGAGAACTTTTGATTTTTCTTCCAATAAGTCAATTTCAGCTTGCGTTGCCGTTATATCATCGGAATTTGCAAAACCCGTTTTTATAAGTCCTTTAATTATTGCGCCGGCCATTTTTCCGGCACCTACAAATCCGATTTTTTTCATATTTTATCCTTTCTTATCTTTTTAAGCCGTAAACAAAACCTCTGTATAACCGAATATCAAATTGATATTCGTAATTTCAAAGATACCGCAAAGAAAATTTTGAAAAAAATAACACATAGATGTTAATCTGAATTTTCTTAAGATTCCAAAATTTCCGCGCCGTTTTCTTCGACTTTAAGAGTTCTTATATCAACTTTTATACTCTGCGGTTCCCAAATTTCTTTTACAATTGATTTAATTTTATCCAAATCATATTTATAAGAAATAACCAACATAGAAGGGCCGGCACCTGAGAGTACACATCCGAGAACTCCGTCTTCATGTTTAAAAGCATCCATAATTTCTTTCATCCCCGGAACAAGTTTTTCTCTGTACGGCTGATGAAGTTTATCCTGAAGAGCAATTTTCATTAATTTTTCGTCTTTTGTACTGACAGCCTGAACCAGCATTGCAAGATGTTTTGCATTATATATAGCATCTTGCATAGGTACTGTTTGAGGTAGAACAGAACGTGCAATATTTGTGGAAAGTTCAAAATCCGGAATACACACTGTTATATCCCACTCTTGCGGCCAAGATAATTTTCTGTAAACTATCGAACCGTCATCTTCTTGAGATGCCATAACAAAACCGCCTAAAATAGCGGGAGCTACATTATCCGGATGACCCTCAACTTCCGTTGCAATTGAAAGTAAAGCTGTTTCATCTGCAGGAGAACCCAAAAGTTTATTAGCCGCCAACAATCCGCCTACTACAACTGCTGCAGAACTTCCCAAACCTCTTGTTATCGGAATTTGAGACTGTATATTTATTTTAAGTTCGGAAGGTTCCTGACCTATTGAATTGTATAGCATTTCTACGGCTTTATAAACAATATTATTTTCATCTTTCGGAATATCATCAAAGCTCATTTCATCAATAGCATCTTCGTCTTCAGACATTATATTGATTTCAATACCTGTTCCCGGTAAAACTGTTTCTTCTATAGTTATTGTGTTATATATGGGAAGCGCTAAGCCGAGACAGTCAAATCCGGGGCCTATGTTAGCTGATGTTGCAGGTACTTTCACGCTTACTTTCATTTTTTTCTCCTAATTAAAAATTATATGGTGATTATACAATAAATAAAAAATAAAAGCGAATTTGAAAATGTTCAAAAGTATGTAGAAAAGTATGTTCAAAAGTCGGAAGTTTTGAACATTTTTGAACATTTTTTATAAATAAAACAGAAGATTTAATTTTTTATGTTCAAAAATGTTTATAACTTTAAAGTTTTCTACATCTTTTCAACAAGTTTTGAACATGAAGAAATCCAGTATTTATAATGTTTTTAGATAGTTTTGAACAAATAGTAACAGCAGAAGAAGAAGATTAAGAAATTATATAAATATATATATTTATTTATAATAATAATTATAATTAATTTATTTTAAATTTTTTTTAGCATAAAAAAATTATGGGTTGTTATCTTTCCTCAAGGGAAGGAGTGTTGCACGTTTGGCGTGCGCAAAGCCCCCTCCCTTATGAGGGAGCGGATTTGCGGACGGAGGGGTAAATGGGAGAGTCCGGATAGCGAACAGACTAAACCGGCTAGGCCGTGAGGCTTGAAGGTGAAGCTCTGTGAGCGTGGAGCAAATCCAAGACAGGGCTGGGGTGGGTGCTGATTGATGTTGAAAACTTTAGGAGTTTATTAGTTGAGTAGAAATATATTTTATTGCGGCAGACTAAAGTCTGCCCTACGGCTTGAAGCCTATAATACTGCAAACAAGTCTTGCGCCGCGAACGTGTTATGCGTAAGCATAACGATAGTGAGCG
>CALUPN010000119.1 GCA_944322625.1 Candidatus Gastranaerophilales bacterium
TCTGTTCGCTATCCGGACTCTCCCATTTACCCCTCTCATTTACCCCTCCGTCCGCAAATCCGCTCCCTCAAGGGAAGTAGTGTTGTGCGTTTAACGTGCGCAAAGCCCCCTCCCTTATGAGGGAGGGTTGGGGTGGGTGCTAATTGATATTTAGAAGTTAATAAGAAATTTCATTGCTACAAATCTTTTCCCTTACGGGCCGGCACCCATCCCTGCCTTGTCTTGGATTTGCTCCACGCTCACAGAGCTTCACCTTTAAGCCTTACGGCTTAGTCGGCTCAGTCTGTTCGCTATCCGGACTCTCCCATTTACCCCTCCCATTTACCCCTCCCATTTACCCCTCCCATTTACCCCTCCCATTTACCCCTCTCATTTACCCCTCTCATTTACCCCTCCGTCCGCAAATCCGCTTTCTCAAGGGAAGGAGTGCTGTGCGTTTAGCGTGCGCTATACCCCTCCCTCAGATTGAAAAACAAATGCATGCGTAGTTTTTTGCACTGTGCAGGATCATAACAAAACACAAAGCAAATTCCTGACTGATAAAATTCTAAACAGTGCGAAATATTAACCGCTTTGAATAAACTAATTCTTCTGCACTTTCTAAATGACAGGATTCTTATGTAGTATGCAGCACAATCCGTCCGCTTTCAAGAGTCGGCTGAACATCAATTACACGTTGGTTTGAGCTTCCGACCCAATGCAACTTAGGATCCAACAAAGCCTGTATAAACTTACCCTCCGCTACAACATCCAAATATTTCAGTTCGGGTAAATCACATATCTCTTCCCATAAAAAACCGGTATATAACCAGATGGTTTTTTGAGGAAACTCTTCCCGTATCTTCTTAGCAAGCCTGAAAACTTCTTCCCTGTTAAAAGGATGCAGCGGATCACCGCCGGAAAAAGTTATTCCGGAAATATGAGGTTTATCCAATTCCTCAAACAACTCATCTTCCGCCGCTTTATCAAACGGAATACCTCCGGCAACGTCCCAAGTAATAGGATTTTGACACCCCGGACAATGGTGCGTGCACCCTGCAACCCACAACACAACACGTAAACCGTCACCGTTTAGCATGTCATCTTTTGTTATATTATGATAATTCATTTCCCCGAATAACCCCTTCTGATATATACATATCATAACACAAGAAGAGCGCAATTGTAAAAAATATTACAAGTGTAAAGATTTAATTATACATAGTAAGAACTAACCTGTAAATCAACTCCAACTGCTCATTACGAAGAGACCCGAGCTTGTCTTTAACAAAAGATTTCATATAATCCGGAGTTGCATCTACATGCTCAAAGTCAAAAAGGTGGGGTAAGCTAATATCGAGAGATTTTGCAAGTTCAATAAGACTCTTTGACGGAAAAGTAATCCCGCATTCAATCTTGCTTAAATTTCTCTGATCAATACCTGCCATTTCAGCAAGCTGCTGTTGTGTCAGACCACGCTTTTCGCGCAGTTCCTTTATTCTTTTTCCAAGTAAATGTTTTATTTCTTTCATATATAAAGAATAAAACTTTGTCTGAAAAATTGTAACGATATAAAAAGAGTTATTTGGTTGACACCGGACTTATATTGTAGTAAACTGCTGTTTAAAGTAATCTATAATACTTTCGCTGTTATCAAAACGGCGATAAAAAAACAGACCGCAAAATCTCTTAATTCCGCGGTCTTTTTATTTTATATCAAGTTAAATTACATACTTACTCTGTCTTTAATCTCTTCCATCTTGTGATCGGCAAGTCTTGAATCACCTTTGACTCTTGAATATGCAAGATACCCGTTCATCCGCTCAATTTTGGTAAGATTTTTAGAGCCGCACTTCGGACAAACATCCATATTCAATTCCTGATGACCGCAATCGTCACAATATGACAGGGATAAATTTACCCCTTCATAAAAACCTTTATCCATTGCTCTGTTAATAAGCGTTTCAACAGCTTCAGTATTATAATCAATCGGATATTTTACATACTGAATCTTACCGCCGTTAAACAAATCCCAGAATCTGCCTTCCAAATCCTGTTTTTCAATCGGCCCTATCTGTTCTGATACATGACAGTGGAAAGAATTTGAAACATACGGTTTGTCAGATACATTGGCAACAATCCCGTACTTCTTTCTGAATTGTTTTACCTGTAATCCGCACAAGTTTTCAGCCGGAGTTCCGTAAATTGCATATAAAATGCCGTCTTCGTTTTTATACGCTTGAATTTTTTTGTTAATATACTCCATAACCTCAAGAGCAAACTCACCATCCTCTACGAGTGATTTACCGTTATGCAGCTCCTGCAATTCATTTAATGCGGTAATACCGAAAGAAGCCGTTGAAGATTTCAAAATCGGTCTGATTTTATCATGTATTCCCAAATGGCCGCCTAAAAATCCGCCTTCGCAGAATGCAAGAGGATTAATTGAAGCCTTCATTTCACCGAGATAATCATAAGTTCTCTTATGAAGCTGTCTGATTAATTCCATATAATAATCAAGAACTTCATAAAAATCTTTGCTTTCTTTCTTAGCCTTAGCATAAATCATCGGTAAGTGGAGACTTATAGCACCAATATTAAACCGTCCGACAAAAATAGGTTTATCATTTTCATCAGCAGGATTCATGCCGCCTCTTTCAAACCAAGGTGATAAGAAAGCTCTGCAGCCCATCGGAGAAACAACTCTCTTATATTTTTTATACATGGAAGCCACATAACCTTCTCCCGAAAGTCATAACCAATCCGGATACATAGACTTTTTAGAGCATTCAACACCAGCCTTGAACAAATCCTCATTTACCCCGCCTTCTCCGTGAAGCTCTTTATCGTATAAGAAAACTATTTTCGGGAACAGAACCGGTTTTTTGCATTCTTTCTTGCCCTGACCGCCCATTCTGATTTTAAGCATAGCCATTGTAGCCATTTTTTCGTAAAGCTCTGTTCCTAAGCCTGCTGTTACTGTAATAAACGGATAGTCGCCTCTTGAAGATGCTACTGTATTAAACTTGTATTCCCAGCCCTGGAAACCTTGTTCAAAATCTTTTTTTACATCATCTAAAGCAGCTTCTCTGGCTTTTTCAAATGAAAGACCTAAGCATAAGTATTTATCATACTGTCTTTCATAAGTCTTTTCAGCATACGGAGCTAAAATCTTATCTACTTCTGCAACAGTAAAACCTCCGTACTGCTGACTTGCAGCTGCCATTACAATATCTCCGATTACATCGAAAGCTACATCAAGAGACTTGGGCTCGTTATACCATAAATTACCCATCTCAAATCCGCCTTTCAAGACAGATGCAACATCAAACAAACAGCAGTTCATGGTATCACGTCTTGCTGACATATCGTGAATATAAATATAGCCGTCTCTTATTGCCTGCAATTCATCAACAGTTAAGAAGAATTTCTTGTAAAGTTCTTTGTTTAATTCATTGAAAATCAATGAACGTTTTGTAGAAACAAGAGTAGAATCGGCATTAGCATTTTCTTTGTCGCCGATGTACATAATTCTTTGTGATTCCTGATAAACTTTGTCTAACATGTGCACAAAATCCTGCTTGTAGTTTCTGTAATTTCTATAGCTTTGTGCTACAACCGGATTAATATGCTCAAGAGCACCTTCAACAAGGTTGTGCATTTCTGCTATAGTAACCTCTGTTTTATTCATTTTGATAACATTATTATCTACGAAATCGCATATTTCTTTCAACTCTTCTTCTGAAAAGTTTACAAGCATTCTTGTTGCAGATTTTTT
>CALUPN010000120.1 GCA_944322625.1 Candidatus Gastranaerophilales bacterium
ATAATTTCAACATCTACTCTGACAGGATAGTTTAGTAAATAATCATCTGAAAATCCCAGCACTTCTATCATTTGATTAACAACTTTTTCGCAGTAGTCTGTGTATGGGCTTGCTGATACGGGCAAACCTAAGCAAATAATTAAAGTTATTACTAAAAAATATTTTTTATAATTCAAAATTCAATCCTTTCTTGATAAAAAATTTTATTTAATCATCGCTGAATGCTGCAAAATACAATAATATTAGTCCGATTAATAGTTCCATTATTAAATCCTTTCTAGGTGATATTTTATTTTAAAATAGCGATGCGTCAGATTTGGTCAGGTTAGTTTTATCAAAGTTTGTATGCGTTATATTCTTGTTCTGACATTGAAAATTCTTTATCTATAGTAAGAATTTCCTCATAGGTCAGGTCATAGAGTTTATAGACCATTATGTCTATTTGTTTTTCGTATTCTTTTACTGCATTTTGTTTTTCGTGATTTTCTAAGTAATCGTCTGTTTGTGTAATAGCAAGTATTTTATCCACAACAGATATAAATTTATTCTGGATACCCTCGTCAGCTTTTTTGATAGGGATTTCTGAAAGAGGTTTTTGGTATAATTCCAAACTCTCTCCTTTTCTTTTTCCTTTGTTATATAGCCATATATAATACAGATTTGAATTTAGTAATGACAAAATATATTTTAATTTATATTCTGGTTTTGGTTTTGTTATAAAATATACATCGACACTTGTATACCAAGGATAATTATTATATCCAAATGTATTGAAATTGCTTCTTTGTGGGCAAACTACTTTTTCACTTTCAAAAATACTTTGTTTTCTAGCCCACCACAAATCAAACCACCTAATACTACCTTTACTTGCTTCTCTGCGAGATAATAATAATTGTTTATATGGTTTTAAATATTCAATGATTTTTAAAATATCATTTTCTATTGTGTTTTTTGAGAAATACAATAGATTTTCTTTTGTTTTTTGACTGGTATAATATTTTCTTATATCACTATTTTTATAAAAGGGCTTTAAGTATTCTTTTTCTAAGTTTAGATTTGCTAATTCATGATTATTTAATACGTAAATTCCTGTATTTTTAGACGACGACAATTTATATTTTTCGATATGTTTATCTGTAACCTTATCAGCTCCTGTTTGAATGCCACAATTTATATTGCAAATATTCCCCAAAATATCATTATTACTTTTAATTTTATCAAGAATTACAGACAATCCACTACCTTCATCTTCTTTAAACACCCTGATGTAATTTTCGGCTCCTTCATATAGTTCGGATTGTTTTAAGAACTGATAATTAGTTTCTTTATCTGTTCCAAAAACAATATTGTCAAAAGAATTATCCAAAAATCCTTTTCTATTAACATTTATCAATTTACATAGGACATCAGGATTGTTGCCTTTTTGTAAAATTGTAATTAAATTGTGCTGTCCGAGAGCTGATTCAAAGATTTTCAGTTCATTAAAATTAATCAGTTCTTTTATTATTGCACGTTCTTTGAAATCACGCCGCAAATACTTTGCACCCAATGCGGTTATGTAATAATTGGTTGTAATAAATGCACACTGTCCTTTATCTTTCAAAAGGTTTAAAGCTAAATGAAAAAAGAAATAAAAATAATCCATTTTCCCTAAATAAAACTCTTTTAAGGAGCACTTTTTGATAGGTTCAAATAGTTCTTTATGTCCTTTTTCTCCTACATAAGGCGGATTCGCAATAACTACATCAAAACCGCCGTCTATAAATACTTCATGAAAGAAAAATCTGAAATCAAAAGTTGCATTACAGCCTAATGATTTTGCAATTCTAAAAACTTCTTCCTTTATTTGTTCAAGCTCATTTTGATAAGATTTTTTCTTTTGTTTACCTGATTCATTAAAAAGTAAGTCTGTTAGTTCATTAAATCTTGTCTGTAAATAGTCCGGTATAATAACATTATACAAATCAAGTAATGAGTTTCCCTGAACAATTTTATAATCCAAATTCGGCAGGGCTTTAATGTTTTTAATATCATCTTCTTCAACAACAAGCGAGAGCCAGAGCCTGAGTTTTGCTATTTCAACAGCTCCGGATTCTATATCTACACCATAAATTGAATTTTGGATTGCCTGACGTTTGTATTCATATACAGAATGCTTTTTAGTTTCTTTTAAAAATCCGGATTCAACAAGAGATATTCTTGCTCTTACAATTTCATTAAGCATTCCGACAGGAAAGGCTCCGGACCCAATAGCAGGGTCGCATATTTTAATATCCGCGAGAGCTTTATCAATAGCTTCGGCATTTTTACGAATGTTTTCGGATATAATATGTTTGTAAACAGAAGTCGATTTTTCTTTTTGACTTGCGATTGCTTCCCTGTCGGATATTTGGTCAGAATGGTGAATAAAATCAGCTAAATCCTGTTTGGTTAAATCTCCACAACCAGCATCTTCACTTGCATTAAGTTCTGTTGCAAGGTAATTTATCAAACTTTCCTGACACATATAGTGAACAATTTCTCGGGGAGTATAGAACGCACCTTTTGATTTTCTGTCTTGAACTTCCAGTAATTCTTCAAAAACTTTACCGAGCATTTCAGGGTCAACAGCAACTTCTTTTTCTAACGGCTCATCTTCTTTTACAGTAAAATTGTACCTGTCAAAAACATCTAAAATACCAGTACCTGTATCACCGATTTTGTTTTTTTCAGTGTTTGAAAAAATGTCGTTTTTAAATTGAATATCAGTATTTACCCAATCATACCCGTTTAAAGGCTCAAATAGTCCGCCATTCAGGAAAGGAATTTTGCACTCCAGTAAATCAAATATTTGTTCATCACGTTCACCGTTAGCAAGTGCGTTATAGAAAAGCGGTTCCAGATAATCATTAAAAAAATTTTTACCTTCCGTTACAGCTTTTTCAAAGGTATGTCTTAAAAACTGCTTATCGCCTTCACCCCAGTTTAAGCCTTTAGGAACACCGAGCCAGCCTTTTTTCTGGATAAAATAGAGAAATACAAGCTGACCTAAAAGTTTTTTACAGAAATTTGCTTCGGTTATCGACCTTGTAGTAAATTCAAAATTAATACGGTCATCTTTGCTGCGAATGTCTTTAAGGTTATCCACAAGCTGTAAGAAAAGTTCTTTATATTGAGCAAAAAATTCCTTTGAAACTTTTTCAACATTAAATGCTTCTTCAATTTCTTCCAGTGTCGGATATTCTTTTACTAAAAGTTCTACTAATCTTGATTGTGCGGTGTGGTTAGGTTCAAGTTCTCCGACAAGGTACGAGTATCGTTTAGCAGGAGTATACTCATTTGCAACTTTTACATTGCCTTTATTGTCTTGTTTTAATGATATTTCCAATTTTACAAACGAAAATCTCCAGTCAGCAGAATCATCACGATAAAACGCTACAAGAGCATTCTCTTTACCCTTTGTCCGCATATAATCCGCTACAAAATTTCTTAAAAACGTTCTGCTTCTGTCTAATGAGCACTTATCATTAAGGTGTACAATTAAAACATCAATAATATTTCCGTTTTTATCTGTGTATTGTCCTATTCTCTGATAAGATAATACATATTTTCTGAATGCTTCTTTAACCTGTGCCTGACCAACACTAAAGGCTTTAGTTTCATTTATTTTGTCAAGAAGATTTATAATAAAATTCCTGAATTGACCTTT
>CALUPN010000121.1 GCA_944322625.1 Candidatus Gastranaerophilales bacterium
TCTTCAGTAGCTATGAACCCGATTATCAAGTTTACAACCCTGTTTGGTTTACTGGCAATGGAAATTGCTATTAACCCGGCGTTTAAAGAACACGCAAAAATTGCAGGTGCTGTACTTCTTGTAGTTGCTCTTGTATTCGTAATTCGCTCATTTTACGCAATGAGAATTCCTTCAAAGAAGGTTGAAGAATAGAGTGATTTTTTTAAACGGGCGGTGAAATAATCACCGCCCGTTTTTTATTGGAATTAACAAAATTTTAATAATTCAAATGTTGATTAAGATTTTTGTTTGATTTAGGATAAACATGTTAAGAGAAATAATTTTACTGATAAGAAGGAGTGAAAATTATGGTAAAAGTAGCAATTAACGGATTCGGAAGAATCGGACGTAACACTTTAAGAGCAGCTATCAGAGAAGGTATCTTCAATGAAATAGAATATGTTGCAATCAATGACCCCGGTCTTAAACCGGCAGAAGCAGCTCTTCTTTTCAAACACGACTCTGTAATGGGTAAGTTTGACGGTACTGTTGAAGCTTATGAAGAAGGTATCATTGTAAACGGTAAGAAGATTAAATTCTTCGCTGAAAAAGATCCTGCTCAATTACCTTGGAAAGATTTAGGTGTAGAAGTTGTTGTTGAATCAACAGGTTTCTTTACTGATGCTGAAAAAGCTAAAGCTCACATCACAGCCGGTGCTAAGAAAGTTATTATTTCAGCTCCTGCTACAAACGAAGATATTACTATCGTTTTAGGTGTAAACGACAAAGAATATGATCCTGCTAAACACAATGTAATTTCTATGGCATCTTGCACAACTAACTGCTTAGCTCCAGTAGCTAAAGTTATTGATGAAAAATTCGGTATTGTTAAAGGTTTGATGACAACTGTTCACTCTTATACCGGTGACCAGAGAATTTTGGATGCAGGTCACAAAGATCCTCGTCGTGCCAGAGCCGGAGCTTTAAACATCGTTCCGACAAAGACAGGTGCTGCTAAAGCTGTAGCTCTTGTATTACCTCAATTAAAAGGTAAATTGGACGGTTTCGCTATGAGAGTTCCTACTCCGGACGTATCATTAGTTGACGTTGTATTTGAATTAGCTAAAGACGTAACTGTTGAAGAAGTTAATGCAGCATTAAAAGCCGGTGCTGACGGACACGTTCTTTGCTACACTGAAGAACCGCTTGTATCTTCTGACTACATCGGAACTTCTCAATCTTCAACTGTTGACGCTTTATTAACTCGTGTAATGGGCGGAAACCAAGTTAAGATTATTTCTTGGTATGATAACGAAATGGGTTATTCTACAAGATTAGCTGAAACAACTAAGATGGTTGCTTCAAAATTATAATTTCAAATTATAATTAACAGAAAGAGACAGGATTTAAAAGTCCTGTCTCTTTTTTTTATGTTAATATATAAAAGTTAAAGGAGGGAATATGAAGAAGATTATTTTATCAATATTTGCGTTTGCACTTATGACTACAACATCTTTTGCTGCTACCTGGGTCGCAGCTGACCGTGTTGCTACGGTCGGAGCTACATTGATATCAAAAAACAATTTGCCTGCAAAGACTCAGTTTAAGGTAGTTGACGGGGAAGCTAATAATGCAAATGTATCAACTACTAACGTAATTCAAATTTCAAGCACGGATTTATCTTACACCGGCAATGACAGCGAAGTTGCAGCCGTTATTGCAAATGAAATGGGACATATTATAAACGGTACTTATACAAAAAATAAAATGAGAAATGCTGCTAAAAATGCGATTATAAACAAACTTAGTCCCGACAATATTATTTCAACAGCCGCAAACAGTGACTATGTTGCGAATAAAACAAGCTTAAGCGATGAAAAAGACGCTGATATCACAGGGGTTGATTTAATGGCAAAGACGGATTATAATCCGCTTGCTATGATTGTTGTAATAACTAAAAAACCGGGAAGTACGTGGGAAGCTCTCCAAGGCAAACCTGCCAACACGGAAAGAGCTATGAATGTTTTTGACTATCTCTCTTACAATTACCCTTCAAGAGTTAAAACAGGGTACGGATGTCAAGAATACCGCGCATTTTTAGAATATGCAAATCCGATTGTTGAAGAAAGAAATTCCAACCCCAAAAAACTGGATAAATTTAATAAAGAGCAGGAAAAAAATAAAGCCGAAAGAGCTAAGAATATCGCTCAATATAAAGCTACCGGAGGACTTAGCGGCTGGGATGCTTCTTATACAATTTTAAAAACACTTACTGAATCAACAGAGAAATAAACTAAAAAGAGGAATGAAAAATTCCTCTTTTTTTCATGCTCAACAAACTTTGTTTAGACTATAATTAAAATATAAAGAAAAATTTTGTACACTAGAGGAAATAAATTATGGAAAAGAAATTTAAGCGTGTTAAAACGAAGATTGTAGCTACGCTTGGGCCGGCTACATCGAGTTATGAAATGATTAAAGCTTTAGTAGAAGCCGGAGCAACAATGTTCCGCCTGAATACTTCGCACGGAAACGAAGAAGGGCATGCCCAGAATATTGCCTACATAAGACAAGTTTCTAAAGAATGCGGAAGATATATTCCTATTTTGATTGACCTGCAGGGTCCGAAAATAAGAGTAGGTAATATTCCTAATCCAATAGAAATTAAAGAAGGCCAAGAAATTGTTCTTGAAGCATCTGACGACGTAAATAATCCTGAAATAATCCCTGTTGATTATGAAGGAATTGCGGATGATGTAAAGTCCGGCGACAGAATACTCCTTGATGACGGAAAAATAGGACTTGAAGTTATTGAAGTTAACGGAACAAAGGTTAAAGCGAAAGTTTTATACGGTTCTGAAATCCGCCCAAGAAAAGGTATTAATCTTCCCGGCTCTACTGCAAGTTTAGACGCAGTAACAGAACGTGATAAAGAATTTATCCGTTTTGCAGTAGAATATGACGCAGATTATCTTGCATTATCTTTTGTAAGAGAAGCTAAAGATATCGAGCTTGCAAAAAAGTATACCCAGAACTACGGCGGAAAAATTCCGGTTATTGCAAAAATTGAAAAACCCCAAGCGGTTGAACATTTAGAAGAGATTTTAAAAGTTGCAGACGGAATAATGGTAGCAAGAGGTGATTTAGGTATTGAAATGTCACCGGAAGAAGTTCCTATTGTTCAGAAATACATTGTTGACCAGACAATAAGAGAAAGAAAAGCCTGTATTGTAGCAACACAGATGCTTGAATCAATGATAGAAGAACCTATTCCTACAAGAGCTGAAGCAAGTGACGTTGCAAACGCTATTCTGGACGGAACCGACGCGATTATGCTTTCCGGCGAAACTGCAATGGGTAAATATCCTGTAGAAGCGGTTAAAATGATGAAAAAGATTGCTTCAAACGTTGAAAGCTGTAATTTCTGTCTTTCTAATCTGGATTTGGAAATTAATGATAATTACGAGCTTTCACCGCAAGCAATATCAAATGCCGCAGTAAAAATGGCAGAGGATTTGAATGCAAAAGCTATTTTAGCCTTCACTCACACAGGTTATACACCAAAACTATTGTCAAAACTCCGCCCGACTGTTCCTATTATTGCAATCTCCGATCAGGAATCTACTTGCAGAAGATTATGCCTGTATTGGGATATCT
>CALUPN010000122.1 GCA_944322625.1 Candidatus Gastranaerophilales bacterium
GGCCGGGATGGGTGCCAGCCCGTAAGGGGAAACTAATAGTATGAAATTTATTTCAAAAAATTATCTTTTATAAATCTTTTTTTCATGTCCTTTTCTTTCTCTTTTATTGCGAATAAAAAGAGAAAGAAAAGGACCAAAAGAAAGAGAAAATACGCTATTGTTTCCTACGCCCTCACGGGCGTGGGATTGAATGGCTGCTGCGGGTAAACCCGCACTTTTCGCTCACTATCGTTATGCTTACGCATAACACGTTCGCGGCGCAGAACTTGTTTGCAGTATTGTAGGCTTCAGGCTGTAGAATAGATTTCAGTCTGCCGCAATAAAATATATTTCTCCTCAACTTCTGAACTCCTAAACTTCTCAACATCAATTAGCACCCACCCCAGCCCTCCCTCATAAGGGAGGGGGACTTGCGCACGCCGAACGTGCAGCACTCCTTCCCTTGAGGGAGCGGATTTGCGGACGGAGGGGTAAATGGAAGGGGTAAATGAGAGGGGTAAATGAGAGGGGTAAATATGAAAGTCCGGATAGCGAACAGACTGAACCGACTAAGCCGTAAGGCTTAAAGGTGAAGCTCTGTGAGCGTGGAGCAAATCCAAGACAAGGCCGGGATGGGTACCAGCCCGTAAGGGGAAACCCGATAATTTAAATTTACTCAGTAAGAAAATTCTCTTTTTAAAATCTCTTTTAATGTCCTTTTCTTTCTCTTTTATTGCAGATAAAAAGAAGAAAATCCGTTATTGCTTCCTACTCGGCTTTATTAATTACATCTAATCCTTTAAACTCAAATATTTTTTCGGTTTTTCCCGACAGCTTTTCCTCTGCAAGCATAAGGCCGACAATTGCTTCCAGTTGAGCTACGGGCATCATGTTTGCGGGAAGATTATCAAATCCGAATTCATATTTCAACGCCGATTGTAAAAATTTGCAATCCGCTGACGATCGCTCTTTGTAATTGGAATAAAGATTAAATTTTTGTCTGGTTAAATATACTTCAAATCTGGAAATATCCGCTCCGTTTGCTTTTAATTTGTTAAATAACTCACACCCTCTGGTTGAAAACCTTTGAGTCCAATTATCTCTGTTTAAAAACGGATGTTCGGAATTATGTATAAGTTGATAAGGTTTAGATAGCACTCTCCATTTACCTTCAAGCATTGTATTGTCCCATGGAAGTGATACACAAATAACCGAATTTTTTAAAGAACTGTAATTATCGAAAAACAGCTGCACATCACTCATTGAAAAGAGTTTGTCAACATAAATAAGTTTTCCGGTTGCAATTTCACGCACGGCAACCCCGCTTTCTATTGAAGATGCAGGAGCAAGAGATAACCCGACCGAATACGTTATCATAACCCGAAATCCTCATCTTCCGGAATAGCCGTATTAAGCTTTATAACCCGTCTCTCTATTGCAGGCATAATATTATCCTTATCTCTTGAAGACTCATTTTCAAGATTGACATATAATTCCATATTACGAGGTGAAAGTTTTTCACTCTTTTGTTTTTCAATCATTCTTTTCCTGTTTTCTTCCAGAAGTTTTCTTGCGGCGGGAGAAATTGAATCACCTTCTACAGATGCTATAACCTCCATTCTCTGTCTCTGAATTCTTTCCTGCTCAGCTTTTGTAAGTTTTAACGTGTTATCATGCCTTGTTTCAAATTGTCGTCTGTATTTGTTTTTCATAACCAGAATTTCGACTCTTCTGTTTGCCGGATCCTTGGAAGAAATAGCTGTTTCCAGCGGCCGTGTATCCGCATAACCTATGGCGGAAAATAAAGAAGGCGCGAATTTAAATCTGTCTATCATATATCTTACGACAGACGACGCACGGGCAGAAGACAATTCCCAGTTGGACGGAAATTTTTCCGTTCTTATAGGATCACTGTCCGTATGCCCTTCAACACGCATGGAATGCAAAACAAACTTCTTGCATATAAGAACCCCGACTTTATCCAAAAGCTTTTTGGCACTTGAATCCAAATACGCTGAAGCAGGTGCAAAAAGATACTTATCATCAAAAGTTAACAAAAGTCCTTTGTCCGTAATCTTAGACGAAATTCCTTCCAATTCTCCCGCTTCCTTAAGCTCCGTAATCTCTTCTTCAATTTCTTTGAATGACTCTTCTTCATATTTAGGGCTGATGTATTCAAGCATAAGGCTCGGGATAAAAGAATTAGCCTGCTGCTGGTCAAACAAAGAGTCGCTGCCGTCCATAACAGACTGCTGCCCTTCAAATAGAGCACCCTGGCTGAACGCATTTTTCAAAGACTCTTCCAGTTTTGCAAAGTCTGTTGCATCAACCTGAGCAAGGGCATACAGAACAACAAACGTTGCAAACAAAAGAGTGATGAAGTCTGAGTATGAAACGAGCCACCTCTCTAAGTTTTCATGTTCAGGATGTTTTGGTTTTCTAGCCATTAGCTTGTTCGCCCTTATTTCCTTCTTCTTCAAGTATAAATGAACGCAGCTTTCTTTCTATCAATACCGGACTTTCGCCGGCCTGAATAGAGAGCACACCTTCCAGTATCATATTTTTATACAAAAATACGTCTTGAAAAATAAACTTAATTCTTGTGCTAATCGGTATCATAACGAGGTTTGCAGCAAACAGACCGTAAATTGTGGCAACAAATGCAACCGCGATACCGGCTCCGAGTTTAGATGGGTCGGAAAGGTTCTGCATAACCTGAATTAACCCCATAACCGCACCGATGATACCTAATGTCGGAGAATAACCTCCGAATGATTCAAACACTTTTGCGGCATTATTAACATAATTTTCCTGCTGCTCAATCTGATTTTCCATCATTTCTCTTACAAGTGTCGGGTCCGTACCGTCCGCAACCGCACCGAGTCCCAGAGTTAAAAGAGAGTCGGAAGCATTGTAAGCCTCTTTTTCAAGAGAAATAATTCCTTCTTTTCTTGCTTTGGTTGCAAATCCGCCAATCTCAGTAATCAGAGCATTAAAATCAGATTTCGGCGGCATAAAAACATTCTTAAGCATTTTTATTGCAGAGAGAAGTGTTTTCGGAGGAAAACTCAAAATTACCGCACCCGTTGTACCGCCCAATACGATAAACGCAGCTGTGATTTGCAAAAGCTGTGCGATATTTCCGCCTTCCATGGCCTGTCCGATTAAAATCATCGTTATACCGAAAAACAGGCCTATGACTGCAAATATATCCATACAATTATCTCCAATTATAACTATCCTGTTATATATTAAACTATATTTTTACTTCGATGAAATCCTTTAAATATAGTAGTTTTGGAGATACAAATCCGAACTTATAATAAGACAGAAACTCTTCAAGCATAACAATAATTTGATATAACAGAACAGAATAAGCCGGCTCTTGATATTTGGTTTTGTTTTTGTTTTAATTTAGTTTGTTGCAATAAGTAAACGGGTTGATAACAATAAGCATTACAGATAAATTAACCACGTTACTTAGTTGAATTTAAAACCTGACAGTTAAATATGCCGATGTGATGGAATTGGTAGACGTGCCAGACTCAAAATCTGGTGTAGGCAACTACGTGCCGGTTCGACCCCGGCCATCGGCATTTTT
>CALUPN010000123.1 GCA_944322625.1 Candidatus Gastranaerophilales bacterium
TTGCAGAAATCCATGATGTTAACACCGTGCTGACCTAAAGCCGGACCAACCGGAGGTGACGGATTTGCTTTACCTGCTTCGATTTGCAGTTTGATTTTTCCTACTACTTTTTTTGCCATTTTGTTGTTCTCCTTTCGTGGTGCAAACGGGAGGCATTCCCTTCCACGCTATTTGTATTGTTATACATTGAGATAAATCTAAGGGGTGAAAATTACAACCCTATATATTTACCCCTATAGTTTTTGTATTTGTTTATATTCCAGCTCAACCGGAGTTTCACGTCCAAAGATTGATACCATTGCACGGAGCTTAGCCTTATCCGGATAAACTTCCGTAATGTCTCCGACAAATTCGGCAAACGGGCCGGAAATAATTCTGACTTTTTCGCCGACTTTAACGTCCATCTCAACCTTTTGGGTTTGAGCACTGGAGCGGTGAATAATTTTCTTAATTTCGCTGTCTTTTGCAGGAATAGGTTTCTTTGCAGAGCCTACAAACTTCGTAACACCTGCCGTGTGTCTTACTACATACCAGCTGTCTTCATCCATAATCATTTCAACCAATACATAGCCGGGGAAGATTTTTTCTTCTTTTTCCTGCTTTCTTCCGCCTTTTATCTGGGTAATTGTTTTTTGAGGAACTTCTACTCTGAAGATTTTGTCAGCCATGTTCATGTATTCAATACGCTTTTCAAGGTTGCTTTTAACCTTGTTTTCGTAACCTGAATAAGTGTGAACGATATACCATCTTTTCTGATTTTTTTTGTCAGAAGATGATTTATGGCTTTCGTTTTCTTGAGTTTCTTCCGTCAATTCTTCATTATTAGTAATGTTTTCGTCTTTTTCACTCATTATTCTTACCCTTTATTTTTATTAAAATTTTGATAACAGTGCATTAAATATTATATCAACAACATAAATAAAAACAGTAAATATAAAAACAATAGCAACAACAAAGAATGTCTCGACAACAACCTGATGCTTCTCCGGCCAGGTAATCTTGCCCCATTCTGTTCTTACGCCTTTAAAATATGTTACTATACTGTTTTTCACTGTTTCTAGTTTATCGTTATTCATTTTTCTTACCTTTTATAAAATCGCGCCCTGAAGGACTCGAACCCTCGACATCCGGTTTTGGAGACCGACGTTCTACCAACTGAACTAAGGACGCCCAGCTAGTGATTAGTGACCAGTGAATGGTGAATAGAATTCTACTCACTATTCACTAGTCACTGTTCACTATTATTTTGTTTCCTTGTGAGTTGTGTGTTTTTTACAAGTCGGGCAGTATTTGCTTAATTCTAATCTGTCCTTTGTATTCTTTTTGTTCTTAACTGTAGTGTAGTTTCTTTCTTTACAATCTTCACAAGCTAGAACTACCATTCTGTCGTTTTTGCCTTTGATACCCATTTTTAGTTTCCTTTATGTTTTAATAATGCTATTTTGAGGTTTAAACCTAGTGTATATTACTTATGTCGTTACCCTCCGGCCTTTTTAAAAAGAATGTGTAAAACACATTCTTTTCTAAAAAAATCGGCGTATGAGTTTATCCTAAAATAAACATAATTAAAATGCAAATAATATGTGAAGATTTTTTAATAGAAATTTATTCGTCTTGATTTTTACTCATTAACCCCTTTATCTAATTGATGTATTTTCAAATGTTAAGAGTTTTTTTAAATCTTTACATTGGCTTCAAATATAGTAGTAGTAGTAGTAGTAGTAGTAGGGCAATTTCTGCAATATACAAATTAAAGTTTTATAAGAAATAAGCCGTTATATAGCTTGTAAGATGAAACAAATTATAAGGAGTATTGTAAATGACAAACAGAGACATTTCTATCAATGTAGCAGGTAAGGACTTAACAACCAATGCTACCCCGGGCGGAATTGATTTAACTAAACTCAATGAGAATGAGAAAAAACTCTTGAGTGTTTTCGATAGCAATGGTGATAATAAATTATCGCAAGCGGAAATTAATCAAGCTATTTTAAAATTTGATTCTGTTGATAAAACGCGCACGGAAAGTGTTGAAAAAGGTGATCAAATTATTTCAACGACTACTAAAAAGAATAATAAACTGGAAGATGTCGAATTGAAAAATTTGCATATAAAGAATCCGGGACAAGGGAAAAAAGCTATGGAAGTTGCGGAAATAAAAGAAGCTGCAAAACTTTTGTATCGAGAGCAGCTTAAAAGTAATTTGATGAAAGAGCAAGGTTTTGAAGCTACATATGATGCTAATTGGCTAAAAGATAAAGAAGGAAATCATTACTTATATGACGGCAAAAGTTTTGTTAAAAGTACTAATGTATGCTTTGTTGGCAAAGACGGTAGTATAAAAACAAAGTTCAAAAGCAGAGATAATAGATACGTAATAGCAGAATTTAATAAAGATGGAGTCTGTGTGTCTCTTCAACTTAGAAGTGCTGATCTAAAACACATTTATGCAGATCCGACTTTTGTTTCCGGTGAGGTACATAAAGAGATCGTTTTGCCAAGAACTGAATCCTCTTTGCCGAGCGCACTACCTCCTGACAACATGTGTGCAAAATTAAGTGATGATGATAAATATGTCTTTTTTCAAAAACTAGGAAAAGACTGGTACAAATGGAACCCAAAGCAATCTCGGTATGAACTTCACTATAATGCGGCATACTATAGAAGAATGAAGGAGGTTGTATGCAATCCGGAGGCTCTACGTGATTATAATAAAGACTTCTATAATAATAATGAAAATACAATATATGTAGAATAAAGCCTGTAGTCTGTAGGGTGGGCAAAGCCTTTTTAAATATGTGAATTCCAATTTTTCGTATTTTGCGTGCCCACCAAAAACTTAAAACAAAAAAATAATTGGTGGGCACGCCATGCAAAGTCAAAAGCAATTATTTGTAATTTAATCTAGCTTTGCCCACCCTACTATGTTAATAAGTAGTCTGTAGGGTGGGCAAAGCAGCGCTAAATATAGCATGTGATGTTTTATTATACATTGCGTGCCCACCAAAATAAACAATCATTCAAAATCTAATTCAATGATTTTATTTTTATCATCAAAATTGCACCAATCTTTTTGATAAAAATTCAAATTAACAAATTTCTTAAAAGATGAAAATTCCCAATTATCGGGTACAATTTTATAATGTTTGTATGAATTGTAATGAATATAATCCAGATGTATATTCAAATCTGTTTCATTACGTATTGTATGTTCCCAAAATCTTCTTTGCCAGATGCACTTCTCTCTTTTTCTTAATTTACTCTTCGGTAATATCGACATAGATTTTACTTTGATTGAAAAATAATATTTCATAAGCCTGATTATTTCAGAATATTCATTATTATTTTCTAATTTTAAAATCATATGCAAGTGGTCTTTTAGAATACAAATTGCATATATTTCAAAGTGATATTTATTTAATGCATATTTAAATGCCGAACGCAAAAGTTCTATA
>CALUPN010000124.1 GCA_944322625.1 Candidatus Gastranaerophilales bacterium
GAATGCACTGCTGTAATTAAATATTTAGACCAAGGCAATGTTCCTCATACAGAAGTATTACAGAAATCAGAAGAACTATATAAAGATCATTTACAGTATTTTTTGCCAATAGATTCATCTTTGACAAAATTTGCAGGTGATGTGAAAGTACGCATTACTTTTTCAAAGACAGATGTGGCAGAAAATAAACAGTATGTATTAAATACTGGTGAGATTACGATATCTATTGCTCCTTTAAGCGACTATTATGCATTTGTACCTGATGAGTCGTTAGAAATCGTTGATCAGTTAATTGGTAAACTTGATGCAAAAATTGCTGCGACAGAAGCGATTGCTGAAATATATGATAAGAAGAAAGCGGACAATATTACATATGATGAGAATAAATTACAACTAACGTCAAATGGAGAAAAAATTGGCAACGCTATCACAATTGTTGGTGGTGATTCACCTTCTCCTGGTGATAGTAATGAATTTGAAGTTGTCGAGTTCTAACAGTGAATTCCCATCCTGCTTACAAGGTAGGATGGTTTTTTATTTTTCAAATAATCATAAAGGAGGTTTTAAGAAATGGCTATGCAAACCAAAATTGGTTACGGTAACAAGGCTGATATAGATACGGCGATTACCGCAACAACTATCGATGAGGGCGACGTGATTTTTACAAAAGACACAGAAGAGCTTGCATTTATTAAGCCTGATAAGAGTGTTATGTATCCCAAAAATCGCACGTCTAAAGATTTTACTCTTAATGGCACAGATTTGGGCGCATTAAAAGATGGGGAGAAAATTCCCGAAGGTACTAGCATTGATGATTTGTTAAATATGATTACTCAAAAAGCAATTGCACCAACCTACACCCAGCCCACTGTTACTATTGCAAAATCTGGTTCCGGTACTGCAGCTGGTAATTATGAAGCGGGTACGTCTATTACCCCTATCCTTACTGCAACATTTAATAAAAATGATGCTGGGGATTTGACAAAATTGTCCATCTTAAAAGGATCTGCAGAAGTTGGATCAGACACATCTTCTCCATATACATATACAGGGGAGGCTATCGTATTAGGAGATGAAACAATTTCATTTAAAGCCCAGGCTACATATGTAGACGGGGAGATTAAAAATAATAACCTTGGTCAACCGGATGCTACGGGACAGATAAAAGCAGGGACAAAAGATAGCTCTACTCTCTCATTCGTTGGTCAAAGGAACGCATTTTGGGGATATGGGGCTGGGACGATTGAAAGCCCTTCCTCAGATCAAATTAGAGGACTTGTAAATAAAAGACTTAATGTATCCGCAAATAATGTAATTTCTGTTGCTATTGCAACTGGATCACAACATATTATTTTTGCACTTCCCGCGCCCAGAACACTTAAACAAGTATCATATGATGATCTTGGAGACAAGGGAATGTTAAGTGCATTCACAAAAACAACTGTACAGGTCGCTGATGCTCGTGGCGGAGAAAACGGCAAGAAAGATTACAATGTTTATGTATATAACATGAGTACACCTAGTGCAGCAACAATGAATTTTTCTTTTACAATTGGTTAAATAATTTGATAGAGGTTGTATATGAAAAGTAAAATATTCTGTTGTTATTCATTAGAATTAAGAGATTATTTATCGTCCAAAAATATAAAATATGATGCAGTCGGATTAAACCCAAATTCATATAAGATGTTTTGGGCATATGTAAAAAATAAAGAATTGAATAACGAATTATTAATATGGAAGGGAGCCAAAAAATAGCTCCTTTCTTATTTTGTATTTAAATTTTGAGGTGATATATATGTCTTACAGGAAAGTTATAATAGATACAAGTAACTTAATAATACTATCAAACGGGAAGATAGATTGGAAGAAATCTATTGGATTGAATTTATATTACAAAATTGAAGGAACGAATTTTGCTGGAATTATAAAACTTGTAGATGTCGATGGAAAGAACTTATTAATATCTATTGACAATAAACCAAAAATAAAAATTGGTAAAGAATCTTTGAGGAAAGGGAACATAGCCAAACAACTTGGAATTAAAGCAAAAATATTTAAGTTCAATATTGGAGATACAATAAATAATCAAAAGATTATTGAGCAAATTATCATCCAACATAATACTGTTTCAACTAATGGTAAAAAAGTTACATCTAACGAAAATGGCTATGTGGTTGAATGTTCAATCGACCATTATAAATATGAGATATTGGAGAAGTCTTTAATTCGTGGGAGAGGTTGTTCTATATGTGGGAAAAATAAAGTTGTACCTGGAATAAATGACATAGCTACAACAAATCCTAAATTGGCGGAATGGTTTGTTGACAAGTCATTAACATTTAAATTATCTAAAGATACAAATCAGCAGGTTGAATTAAAATGCCCTATATGTGGAAGATTATTTGTCGGGATCCCCAATCATTTCAAAAAGGGATATCCATCATGTGTATGTCAAAAATCATCTTTATCATATCCCGAGCAATTATTCTCATCAATTTTAACTCAATTAAATATTGATTATATTTCCCAATTGAGTAAATCAACTTTTCAATGGTGTAAATCATATAGATATGATTTCTATTTTGAAATTGATAACAATAAATATATTGTTGAACTTGATGGAGGGTTGGGACATGGAAAGAAATCCTATAATTACGATTCTTCTTACATTGATGATTCAATAAAACGAGATAGAGAGAAAGATGCATTGGCATTGGAACATGGAATTAAATTAATACGCATTAATGTAGATTATCCAGATGTAAGATATAGATTTCAATTTATCTATAACAGTATCATTTCATCCAAATTAAGTAACATTCTTGATTTTAATAAGATTGATTTACAGAAATGTGAAATAGACGCAGAAAATTCTTTAATTGTAATTATTGGAAAGATGTGGGATGAAGATCATCTTACACAATCTGAAATAAAACAGAAATTACAAATTGGAGAAACGACTGTATCTAGTTATTTGAAAAAGGGGAAAGAATTGGGATTGAACAATTATATTCCTCATTCAAGAAAATATGTTCCTGATCATATAAAAAAGATTATTAAAGTGCAAAATTCTAATAATGAAATTATATGCGTACATAAAGGAATATCTGATTTTCAGAGAAATTCTAAATCATTAATCAATAAGTCCGTAGATACCTCAACTATATATCATTCATTAAAAACAAACCGTCATTCGAATGGTTTGTTATTTTCATATGCAACTGAAGAAGAATTACAAAACTTCATTAATAAGAGCAGATAAAAAGGAGGGAAAATTATGGCTCAACTTAATGAGAATCAAATTTTGATGGCCCTTAAAGCTTATCAGCGTTCTAATCCTTTACCGATAGATGCTTCATCTGTATGGGAGTCTTATGAAGAAGCTGAAACTTATGCAAGTGCTGCTAATGCTTACCCTGGTCAAGTTATTACTGCAAAAGTAGA
>CALUPN010000125.1 GCA_944322625.1 Candidatus Gastranaerophilales bacterium
AGTACACGGCAAAATAAAATAAAGGAGAAAACATAACCGGTTAATAACGTGCGCACGTTCTGTAGTATAACAGAATGGCTTTAAAAAAAGTAGAATTAAAAAAAGTAGAATTAAAGAAAGCCGATTCTATAGAAGAGTTGCTTTCTAACTGCCCCAAGAATCAGACTATTGGTGATAATTTGATTCGTGCATGGGCAAAAATTAATAGTCCAAAATATAAGAAAATTATGTGTAGCATCTCTGGTGGATCAGACTCAGACGTAATGTTAGATATTGTTTGGAGATGCGACAAGGATAACAAAGTAGATTATGTTTGGTTTGATACGGGGCTTGAATATCAAGCAACAAAAGAACATTTATTATTTCTTGAAAATAAATATGGAATAAAAATTAAAAGACATAAGCCTAAAAAGCCAATTCCTATTTGTTGCAAAGAATATGGACAACCGTTTATATCAAAACGTGTCTCCGAATGTATTGCGGCGTTACAGAGACATAACTTTGAATTTAATGATGAACCATATGAAATTCTAATAGAAAAGTATCCTCAAATTAGTAGTTATATTAAATGGTGGTGTAATGTATATAATCCTATCAATAGTCAATGGAATATAGCCCGTAATAAATATCTAAAAGAATTTTTAATTGAGAATCCACCTTGTTTCAAAGTATCTAACAAATGCTGTGATTATGCCAAGAAAAAAATAAGCAAAGATATTATGTTGCGTGGAGACTATAATTTGAAAATTATGGGTATAAGAAAGTCCGAAGGTGGAATAAGATCTGTAAAATATAAGAGTTGTTTTATTGAAAATGAAAATTCTTATGATACTTATATGCCGTTGTTTTGGTACACCAATAAAGATAAATTGGATTATGAAACGCATTTTAATATAGAACATAGTAAATGCTATTTAGAATATGGGATGGCTCGGACAGGTTGTGCTGGATGTCCATATGAACGTAAGATAGAAGACGAATTAAAAATAATCAGTCAATATGAACCGAAATTATATAAAGCTGTTAATTATATTTTTGGTGACAGCTATGAGTATACGAGAGAATACAGAGAATTTAGAAAGAAAATGGAAGAAAATAATACAAAGAATTAATGCTTTCATTTGGCAGTCGCGAATGCCCTATGGAAGCGTATCAAAATTTAAATATATTACGGAGGCAGTAAAGTAATACTAGTTAATATGTGTGTACACACCTTGAAACATCAAGGAATTGAGCAAAACTAATAAAAGCATTAATTTAGAAAAACATTGGGAACTTGTAAATTTTTGTGAA
The DNA here is from genome assembly GCA_944322625.1 of Candidatus Gastranaerophilales bacterium. GTDB lineage: Bacteria > Cyanobacteriota > Vampirovibrionia > Gastranaerophilales > Gastranaerophilaceae > CAG-196. The sequence goes on from CALUPN010000125.1 coordinate 1,294, forward strand.
TTTGATAAATACGCAACTAAAAGTTATTGTGCTATACATAATGTCGATGAAAGTTTAAATCTTGGTGACATCACTAAAGTTGATGAAACAAAGTTAGCAGATTTTAATATGATGACTTGGGGTTTCCCTTGTACCGATATATCCGTGGCCGGAAAACAAAAGGGATTTTTGGATGAAAATGGTAATAAGACAAGAAGTGGAATGTATTACGAAGGTATTCGCATCTTAAGATATAAAAAACCGGCACTTTCTATTATAGAAAATGTAAAAAATCTAACTGGTAAGAAATTCAAAAAAGAATTTGAGATGGTTTTATCTGATTTAGATGAAGCAGGTTATAACTCATATTATAAAGTCCTCAATGCAAAGAATTATGGAATCCCGCAAAATCGCGAAAGAGTTTTTATTATTTCAATTCGTAAAGATCTTGATAATGGTCAATTTAAATTCCCAGAACCGTTTGACAATGGAATAAGGTTAAAAGATATTCTGGAAGATGAAGTTGATGAGAAATTTTATTTATCTGATGATAAGGTGCAAAAATTCTTAAGCAATTTTAACCAGTCCGAATTGCCAGTAACAACAAGAAATTCTGATATATCTGCAACCGTACGAGCCTCATATTATAAAAATGGTTCTCGTAATATATGTGAAAATATAGAAAATGGTAACGGTTATGAAGGTGTTGTTGAATCCAATAGGGTAAAACAAGTAGGGAATATTTCAGAGGGTAATTCTTCTTGGAGTAATCCACAGACGGGGAGAGTCTATAGCGATGAAGGTGTTAGTCCAACATTAAATACATGCGGTGGAGGTCAGAGAGAACCTAAAATTATTACTGGATTGGTATCGAGTAAAGGTGAAAAAGCTGATGGATGTAATTTGATTGAATACATTAATTGTATTATAGGATGTTTAGATTTAATGAGTTTATTTGGAGGAAATGTAGACGAGGAAAGATATAAAACAATTAGAAAAATACTGTATGTATTGTGGAAAGAAATTAGAAAGGAAAAGATACAATGGAAGGCTCGAGGACTTTGGCGTATTCAAAAGAAGAAAGTTTTGCGACCAGGATTGCATGATCAAATATCGCCTTTTACAACCGAATCCAGATGCGACTTGGAGAATTGCTCATCAAACAGCGCAGAAAATCAATCAGAGAATCTTGAAACGGTACAATTGCGAAATATGTGGGAAGACTGGCAAACTAGATGTTCATCATATAAATTGGAATTGGAAAGACAATTCCTTGAAGAATTTACAGGTTTTATGTCGGAGTTGTCACAGCAAGATTCACAAAATCAAAGATGTATGTTGGATATGTGGGAAACCGATGAAAGGGTTAGGTTATTGCAACAAGCATTACTTGCGTTACAAGAAATATGGATGTCCTTTAATGATGAAGAAAAACAAAAAATGTCAAACGTGTCATCGCACAATCGCAGATCAGATGAAATGTGCAAAATTAGAATCAGAAAATTAACCCCTAAAGAAACATGGCGACTCATGGGATTCTCCGATCATGATTTTGATGCTGCTAAAAATGTCGGAATCAGTAATAGCCAGCTCTATAAGCAAGCCGGTAATTCTATTGTAGTCGATGTTCTGTATTACATATATGTTGAACTCTATAAGGCTATGCCATATTTGTTTGATGATTTGAAATTGAGTAGTTTCTTTTCGGGGATCGGCGCTTTTGAGACGGCATTAGAAAGGTTGTATGAAGGAATTAGTTCTGGAAATTTTACAAAGGTAAATAGAGGAAATTTTATGAAACCGCCAATGAATTAATATTTGTTGGCGGAATCGATAGTAAAAAATGGTTGGATAATGGTAAAGAATTATCAAGAAATTTTAAACAAGGATATAGAATATATGACTCGCAAGGAATAGCTTGTTCACAAACCGCAAATGGAGGCGGAGTTGGTAGTTATACTGGTCTATATATAGTGCGTTGATTAAAATATAAACACTATATATAGATGGACAAATAGCATAAAATGAATCTTTTATTAGAAGTTGGGAGGTAATGATGGTTACATATACAAAGATTGAAACACTCTTTAATAGAGATA
>CALUPN010000126.1 GCA_944322625.1 Candidatus Gastranaerophilales bacterium
TTCCTGCCTGAATCCACTATAATCATTTTTTTTTTTTTTTTTTTATGCTCTGCAAGCACTGCATTATATCCGACTAAATTTACGGCATTTTCAATTTGAAACTCTTCATTAAGTTTTGAAAAATCTCCGATTTTCCTTGCATTTTCCGCAGCCCGCTCCTGAATAAAGTTTCCTATATTCACCTTTATCGCCTCAACGTATTTTTCTCCGCCGATTGCATTAAAACCGATAATTGCAAGAACTATAATACATGCATTAAAAATTATCTTTATTAATCTAAACATTACTTGCACCCCTGATATATATTATGTACAATTATAACTATGACAAAACCTGAAATCAATCTTATAAATACAGCGGATGTTGCAATAGAAGATGCAACTCCCGCAATGCAAAAATTTTTAGAAATAAAACGTGAGCATCCTGACTGCCTCTTATTATACAGAATGGGCGATTTTTATGAAACATTTTTTGAAGACGCGGTAATTTTGTCCAGAGAACTTGAAATAACACTAACAGGCCGCGACTGCGGAGCAAAATTAGGCAGAATACCGCTGGCCGGAATCCCCGTAAAAGCAGTTGACGGTTATCTTGAAAAATTGGTCGCAAAAGATATAAAAGTAGCCGTTTGCGAACAACTGGAAGACCCGAAACTTGCAAAAGGTATTGTTAAACGCGGAGTTGTCAGAATTATTACGGCAGGTACACTTATTGAAAGTAATTTTCTTAACCAAAACAGCAACAATTATATTTGCGCAACATTCCAAGAAAAAAATCTGTGGGGGTTTGCATATGCAGATATTTCAACCGGAGAATTTAAAGCTTCGCAGCTTAACTATGACACACTTATAACTGAACTTGCAAGAATTCAACCGGCTGAAATTATTGCACCTGCTAAAAAAATGAAACTGCAGCCGTTCCAGATTGTACCTGAAGAAACCGTTAATCTTCCGGATGAAATTGTTAATACATATAACTGTTCTAAGGTTCCGGAAAATGTATTTGAAAGCAATTTTGCACAGAATAACTTAAAACAGGTTTTCAAAATTTCTGATCTTGCCGCTATCGGGTATGAGACCTGCCCTCTGGGTTTCAGAGCCGCTGCCGGAATTCTTGCTTACATCTGGGAAAACCTGAAAGAAGAATTCCCTAAATTCGAAAGAATTGAAACATACGAACTTTCAGATTATATGGCTATTGATGCCGGAACCAGAAAGAATCTTGAACTTACCGAAACTTTAAGAGAAAAAAACAAATATGGCTCTCTTTTATGGGCAATCGATAAAACGAATACAAATATGGGAGCACGACTCTTAAAATCCTGGATTTGCCAGCCTCTTAAAAATCTGAACAGAATTAAAGAAAGACAATCGGCTGTAACAAAACTTGCGGAAAATTCTTCTGCCAGATATGAAATAGAAAAACAACTGAAAAATATATATGATATTCAGAGGCTATCAACAAGATTAAGCAACGGAACGGCAAATCCCAGGGATTTTTTGAGCCTGAAACTTTCACTGCAAACACTTCCGGTCTTGGTCAAAACCGTAAAAGATACTGAACTTGAGTTGTTTGATTCCGTAAATAATTCCATGGACAAAATTAAAGAGTATGCAGAACTTATAGAACAAACTATTGCGGAAGACGCTCCTAATTTGATAAAAGAAGGCGGTATTATTAAAACCGGCGTAAGTTCCGATTTAGATTACCTGAGAGACTTGATGACCAACGGTGAAGGATGGCGTAAAAATTTTGAACAAACAGAAAAAGAAAAAACCGGAATTAGCACACTGAAAGTCGGATTTAATAAAGTTTTCGGATATTTTATAGAAATAACTAATTCCAACCTTGACAAAGTTCCTGCAAATTATGTCAGAAAACAAACTTTGACAGGGGCCGAAAGATTTATTACGGATGAGTTAAAAAAACATGAAGATGAAGTTTTAACTGCCCAAGTAAAAGCTTGTGAGCTGGAATATAAACTATTTTCGAATTTCAGAAACTATTCAAAGGAATTTGTCGAATTAATCCGTAAAACAGCTGAATGTATTGCGAAGCTGGATGTTTTAACTTCCTTTGCATCGACTGCGGTCGAACAAAATTATGTTTGTCCGATACTGAATGAAAGCGGAAATTTTATAATTAAAAACGGACGCCATGCCGTATTGGAAAAAATCCTTCCGCTCGGAACATATGTTCCGAATAATATTGAACTTTCAAGCTCGGATAAGACAAAGACAGAGTTTATGATACTTACCGGCCCTAACATGGCAGGTAAATCAACTTACATGAGGCAAAATGCACTTATTGCAATCCTGGCTCAAATAGGCTCGTTTATTCCGGCAGATTACGGCGAAATAGGAATTATTGATAAAATCTTTACACGTGTTGGGGCAAGTGATGATTTAACACTCGGGAAATCCACATTTATGGTGGAAATGACAGAAACCGCATACATACTGAATAGCGCTACAGATAAAAGCTTAATACTGATTGATGAAATCGGGCGCGGAACAAGTACCTACGACGGTGTTGCCATTGCCTGGTCTGTCGCTGAATATATTGCTAAAAAAATTCACGCAAAATGTATTTTCGCAACACACTACCATGAACTTAACGTTATGACAAACACATACCCGCAGATTAAAAATTACAGAATTACAATAAGCGAAGAAAACGGAAAAATTGAATTCCTGAGAAAAATAGTTCCCGGCGGAGCAAGTAAAAGCTACGGAATACAGGTAGCTAAGATGGCAGGTTTACCAAATGACGTAATCAAACGCTCAGAAGAATTAATGAACAGAATGCAGCGGGATTTCTCAAAAAACCTTGCCGGAAAACGTGGGAAAAAAGAGCTTGAACCTGAAATAGAAACTCCGCAATTAAATTTATTTTAATAAGCATATTTGTCAAAATAATAACTTCGATTCTAATAAAAAAGAGTCCTTTCGGACTCTTTTTTATTAGCGGAAGACGAGACTCGAACTCGCGACAGTCTGCTTGGAAGGCAGATACTCTACCAACTGAGCTACTTCCGCTTATATTAACTTTTCAATCTTTGCGGCTCAGTTGGCAGAGTACATATCTTTTAACCGTTCGGCTCCACTCAACATTTACCGCTTCCGTATGTAACCCTGACGCCTCACTGGGGCAACTGAGCTACTTCCGCTTATATTAACTTTTCAATCTTTGCGGCTCAGTTGGCAGAGTACATATCTTTTAACCGTT
>CALUPN010000127.1 GCA_944322625.1 Candidatus Gastranaerophilales bacterium
ACTGTAATAAATCTTTTGAATGCGGGTAAAGAGATTGTGATTTTTGACAATCTTGAAAACGGACATCTTGAGACAGTTGAGACACTACAGAGCCTTGGTGATGTAAAGTTTGAAAAAGGTGATTTGAGAAACATTGAGGAAATAGAATCTGTTTTCTCTAAGTACAAAATAGATGCGGTAATCCATTTTGCGGCGTTTGCTCTTGTCGGAGAATCTGTTGAAAATCCAGCAAAATATTACAGAAACAATACTTCAGGAACTTTGAACCTGCTGGATACAATGATAAAGCATAATTGTAAGAAGATTGTATTTTCTTCGACCTGCGCGACTTATGGTAATCCTGAATATATTCCGGTAGATGAAAACCACCCGCAGAAACCTGTTAGTCCTTACGGTTCTTCAAAATTAATGGTGGAAAAGATTATGGAAGATTATGATAAGGCTTACGGCTTAAAATCAATCAGACTAAGATATTTTAATGTTGCGGGCTGTGATGCTGAATACCGTATCGGAGAATGGCACGAGCCGGAGACACATTTGGTTCCTAATATTTTGAAATCGGTATTTGAGAAAGGTCAGACATTCAAAATCTTTGGAGATGATTATAACACTCCGGACGGCACTTGTATAAGAGATTATGTGAATGTTGAGGACTTGGCGGAAGCTCATAGATTAGCGCTTGAGTATTTGGATAGAGAAAACAAATCCGATGTGTTTAATTTGGGTACCGAATGCGGAAACAGCGTTAAAGAGATTTTTGATACTTGTGAAAGAGTTTTAGGGCGAAAGATAGCCGTAGAGGTTGTTCCGAGACGCGCAGGAGATGCGGAAGCTTTGTATGCCAATGCTCAAAAAGCCAAAACCGTTCTCGGCTGGCAGCCAAAAAGAACAATAGAAGATAGTATAAAAACCGCCTACAAGTGGGAAGAGAAAAGAAGACAGGAAACAACTATGGAAACATTTTTTACTTGGATTATTAATCATGAAACTCATCAATACTCTTTAATAGGAGCTTTATCTCCGGAACAGGAGTTAGTGATAGACCAAATTATAAACAGTATAAATCAAGGAGGCGGAAGTGTTGCAAGACAAACTTTTGACCGCAATATTTCAATAAATACCCAGTTGAATTCATTCAATGATATAACTGAAGGCTATACATTTGTACCAGCAAATGAGGTTATATCCGGCAGAAGATTTATTGATTTATAACTTGTAAAAAGAGGGAAATGATGAAAGATAGAAAAGAGCCGAAAATAAAATAGAAGGAGTGCAAAAAATGAAAAATGAAATTCAAGACATAAAAGAATTAATGGTATTTTATGATATTATTAATAATCTTCCCATTAGAAAGCCAAAATCTCAAAATACCATAGCCCCTTCAAATAAGATACCTGTTATATTATCATCTGATGATAATTACAGTTGTTTTGTTGCAACTACAGGAGTTAGTATTCTATATAATACAAATTCATTTATTGAATTTTATATACTTAGTGATGGTATTACTGGTAAAAATAAAAAATTAATTGAAGAAACTTTTAGGTCAATAACTGATAATTTCTCTATTAAATTTGTCGAAGTAAATGCAAAAGAACATTTTTCTCAAATTCAATTAGATGAAGAGTGTCATATAAAACTTAATACATGTAATAGATTGTTGTTTCCTCAATTGGTACCAGATGTACCACGTGCTATATATCTAGACGTCGATCTTATAGTTATGGGGGATATAAAAACTCTTTGGGATGAAGATTTAGAAGGAAACGTATTTGGAGCTGTTGCACTAATTGACAGAAATAGTGCTCTTAATTATTTCAAAAAACATGCAAGAATTTCTCAAGAAGATAAATATTTGTATTTAAACTCCGGAGTTTTGTTAATAGATTATGATAAATGGCGTAATTTAAAGGGAACCAATTCTGATATAGTGAAAGATTTGTTTGAAGTTTTAAAAACTACAGATGCAGAAGTAACTCCTGACGAAGTAATTTTAAATAAATTTGCATATTTAAATGGCGGCTATAAAATTTTACCTTATAAATATAACGTATGTACTTATTATTCTTATAAGTTTTTGAAACATTCTAAGAAAATGTCCATTTATGAGAAAGATACCTTGAAAGATTATGAGACCTGTTTAAAAGCAACCGGTTGCAGTGATTATTATAATCAAGATGAAAAGCCGATTGTAAGACATTTTTATGGCCATGAAAAACCTTGGTTATGTATAGGTTCTCAAAATTGGCCAATTCCTATAACTGAAAATCAAAAAGATTTTTGGTTTTACGCAAGTCTCACTCCGTATTATGAAGAAATTAAAAAGATGTTTTTATATAAACATGTCCACAAAAGTATAGAGATGGATACAGATATAAAAGATTTTTATACAAATATATGGCAGAGAATATTTAGTATGAGAAATCTTTATATAAAATCTAAACTGTTTAAAGTTATAACCATATGTGGGGTCAGGATAAAAATCAAAAAAAGGAATAAATAATAATGAAAACAATCTTAATAACGGGCGGGACCGGGTTTATTGGCTCGAATTTATGCAAAAGATTAATACAGGACACAAATAATAGAATTATTTGCGTGGACAATAATTACACAGGCTCACTGGATAATGTCAGTGAGCTGTTAGCCAACTCGCGGTTTAAGTTCATTGAACATGATATTATCAAGCCTTTAGAGGTAAATGAAAATATCGATGAGATTTATAACCTTGCCTGCCCCGCCTCCCCGCCCGCTTATCAGGGGGAAAAAGCAATATTCACCACAAAAACCTGTGTATATGGTGCGATTAACATGCTGGAACTTGCCAGAAAAAATAACGCTAAAATCCTCCAGTCCTCGACAAGTGAAGTCTATGGAGAACCGCTCGTTCATCCGCAGGTCGAAACTTACAGGGGAAATGTTAACCCCATAGGCATCAGAGCCTGCTATGACGAAGGCAAACGCTGTGCGGAAAGCCTTTATTTTGACTATAACAGGATTTACGGGGTAAAAGTTAAAGTTATCAGAATATTTAACACTTATGGCCCAATGATGGATCCTAATGACGGCCGCGTTGTTTCTAATTTTATCTGTCAGGCGCTTAGGGGTGAAGATTTGACTATTTATGGCGATGGTTC
>CALUPN010000128.1 GCA_944322625.1 Candidatus Gastranaerophilales bacterium
TGACATACATATTTTGACTTAACTTTTGCCATAAATCTACTGGTTCATCGGAATAATTAACTTCTGGCCGATTGATAAAGCATTAGGATTAGCCATCCGGTTAGCTTCCTGAATAGCGTTAACTTTATTCATATCAAAAGAGCCGTAAAATCTTATAACAATACTTTCTAAAGTATCGCCTTCTTTTACAACATACTCTTCATTAGTAACGGTTACAGGCGAAACTTTCTTAGAAGAAGTACTGTCAGCCGGAATAAATGTAAATCTTCCCGACGATTGTGTTATGGCCTTCTTATCCGGCACAACAACATCATCTTTCGGAGTAGACACGTTAATTAAAAGACTTATGAATGTCGTAATTAACAAAGTAATAATAACCCCCAAAATCAAACCTGTAACAAAATAAACCTGCGGAGCTTTTTCGCTCTTAGGTGTTTTTACCCCGAAAGACTGCCATAGAGCATCAAGTTCTCTATTTTTGCTCTGCGTTCTGTAAAAATCTTCATCCCGATGTTCTCTGTTATAGCGGTTCAGAGCTTCCATCATGGCAACTTTTTCTCTGGTAATGTTTGATCTTCTAAGTGTTGTGCTTTTCATAAATCCTCACCATTTTATATATATTGAAAATTTAACATAAAATTTAGTCATGCGCAAATTTGTAAACTTTTTTGTTAAAATTTGTTAAGAATTCAGAATGACAACAGGCTGGAAGTTGATATGCTCAACAAGTCGTCATTCAGAGGGCGAAAATAACCATTTGATGAGCCCGAAGAATCCCTTTTACTTTTTTAGAAAAAGAGATTCATAAGTCGCTATCGCTCCTTCTGAATGAGGGTATACTAAAAAGTATGTCTATAAACTTTAATTTTGGGGAGTGGTTATATTATGTCCGGAATATCAGCAGATTCAATTTATAGAGAAATAAACTTCTTTTAAGCGTTTTTTGCTGATGTGTGTATACAATTGCGTAGTAGAGACATCGCTGTGCCCGAGAAGCTCCTGAACGACTCTTAAATCTGCCCCGTTTTCCAGAAGATGAGTTGCAAAACTGTGTCTTAAAGTGTGCGGAGAAATATTTTTATGGATAAGTTTTCCCTGGTTATGTATAAATGTATAAACATCCTGACGCGTTATTAATCTGCCGGTTTCAAGTATAAGAAGCCTTCTTGTATTAAGGTTATATTTCTTTATGAGCAAATCTCTTTCAGGCATGTATTCTTTTACGATATTTTTAGCTTTTTCTCCCATCGGAATAAGTCTTTCTTTAGAGCCTTTCCCAAAACAGCGGACGTATTTTGAAGATAAATCAATATCGGTAATTTTCAAATTAACAAGCTCTGAAACCCTAAGCCCGCAGCTGTACAAAAGCTCCATTATGACGTGCTCTAAGGGGGTTAAATTGTTATGAAGCATTTCTTCAATTTCTTTGATAGAAACAACTTTTGGAAGCCTTTGCGGAGTTTTGGGCTGTTCAAGCGTTGAGGCGGGGTTTTTGTCTATAATACCGGAAGAAGCCGCCCATTTGAAGAAGCCTCTCAGTGTCGCGACTTTTCTTATAATGCTGGTTACGGCAAGTTTTTTTTCTCTTAAACTTCTTATATGTGTGTTGATTTTTAGTCTGTCAATTATTTTTATATCGTCATTTCCCTGCGCAAATTCCGACAAGTCGCGCCTGTAAGCATCGATAGTGTTCTGCGCAAGCCCCTTTTCCAGCTCTAAATACTCTAAATATTGTGCTATGATTTGAAACATGTTTACTTCTTATTTAAACTTTAAACGGTTATTGATACTAATCTTGTGTTTATTATAACAGATTTTTAAGAAGATACCAGATTTAAATATTCTGTCTTTTCAATTTTAATGTTTAAAAAATATTACAAAAATTTCTGATAATTTTTTGCATGAAATGTGTTTGTATTATAATATTTGTGTGATTTTTATAAAAGAAAGGAAGAGATCATGAATATTTTAGACAAAATCATGAAACCGAAATCAATTGCGGTTATTGGTGCTTCAACAAAAGAACACACAATCGGTTCTGATATTATGAAGCGTTTACAAGAATACAATTTTAACGGAAAGATTTATCCTGTTAATCCGAAAGGCGGAATTATTGAGGGTTTACAGGCTTATACAAGTGTACTGGAAGTTCCGGGCGAAGTTGACTTGGCGATTATTGTTGTTAATGCAAAATTCGTTCTTGCAACTATTGACCAGTGCCACGAAAAAGGTATTAAAGGTTTATGCATAATTACAGCAGGCTTTAAAGAAACAGGCAAAGAAGGTGCCGAACTTGAAAAACAATTGCTTGAAAAAGTGAGAGCATACGGTATGAGATGTGTCGGCCCGAACTGCTTAGGCGTTGTTAACACTCATCCCGACATTAGAATGGACGGATGTTTCGCAGAATCTCTGCCGGAGAGAGGAAACATCGGTTTCGTTTCTCAATCAGGTGCTTTAGGCGGCGGTATTTTAAATATCTTAAAAGACCTTAACCTTGGTTTCGCACAGTTTATATCAATCGGAAACCAGGCAGATGTTAACGCCGAAACAGCTCTTGAATACTGGGAAAATGATTCTGACGTAGAACAAATCCTTCTTTATATGGAATCAATTCAGAACCCTGCTAACTTTAGAAAATTAGCAACAAGAATTTCTAAGAAGAAACCTATTTTGGCTCTTAAAGCCGGTCGTTCAGCAGCGGGCGCAAGCGCAGCTTCTTCTCACACAGGTTCATTAGCCGGTGCTGATAAGGCCGCTAATGCTTTATTACAGCAATCAGGTGTAATCAGAGAATATTCATTAAAAGACCTGTTTGCAACAGCAAAAGTTTTTGCAAACTGCCCGATACCGAAAGGCAACAGAGTGGCTATTATTACAAATTCAGGCGGCCCCGGTATCATGGCAACCGACGCTGTCTGTGAACACGGTATGCAGATGGCTAAATTAACCGATGCTACAAAAGAAAAATTAAGAAGCTTCTTACCTGCTGCAGCATCTGTTAAAAACCCTGTTGATATGATTGCTTCAGCTCCTATCGAACACTACAAGCAAACATTAGAAACAGTTATTGCCGATGAAAACGTTGATATGATTATTACAATCTATCT
>CALUPN010000129.1 GCA_944322625.1 Candidatus Gastranaerophilales bacterium
AATCTTTCGGAAAAACCCTGCTCCAGTAGGGCAAAAGAGCCTCAGGAGTTGTTTTCATTAAAAATTTATCATACATACCGTTCCAGAACCCCGGAATATTCGGTCTGAAATAAATCCCTAATGCATCCTGAAGCGTTGTCTGAATCTGCTTAACATCCATTGTATAATGCCATTTTAGAAGGTTTTCATATATTGCATTTTTATCCTGCATTTCCTCTGGCGTTAATTTAAGTTCTTCCTGACAGAATTTTGCGAATTTTTTCTGTGCAGTTTTATCACGTCTGGAAAGCTTTGTATTATCAGTAAGTTTGTCCACAAATTCTCTTAATGGTGGTAAATCGTGATTTCCTGTTAAAATTGCAACATTAGATTGCAGCATTTTCTTTCTGTTTTTAGGGTCACAAATATCCATACCGATTGGTATTTGTTGGCTTGTAAAATTTTTACCAAACTTTTTATGGAATTCTTTGTATAATTTAGTTTTTCCTAACGGGCCAAAATCTTCTAGAATATATGTTTCTTCCGGCTTTTTTCCAAGCTCTTTTGCAACACGCACAAATAATTCAACAATATTTTCTCCTTTAGGGCTTTTTTTGTCATAGATATTTTTTACCCAGTTGTTGTCGAAATAATTGGTTCCTAAACCGCCTTCTTCTATAGGCCTGAATATCTCATAAAATTGTAGTGTTCTTCCATCTGTTGTCTTAAGTGTTGATGGTATTTCGGCTCTATTAATATATCCGACAAAATGATCGAGTCTTAAATCAGTATTTTTCAAGAGCTGCCTAATAGAGGCTTCCTGATATTTCCAAAAATCAGGTGAATCATAGTCATATAGCGCTTGTCCCCAGCATTGTGTGTAAGGATAAGCTTTTTCCGGCGGGCAGCCGCTTACTTTTGAAGGTTTAAAATCATTGCCGAGCATAAAAATATTTTTCTTTCCCCAAACGTCAACTCCGCCATAGCTTACACCAATCGGTAAATCTTGTAATATTCTAATCCCTTTTTTATCTAATTCATTTGTCAATTCATTATACTGTTTGTCATATAAAAATTGCTCAAATTTGTATAAATCGACTTTGTTTTGATATTCTTCTCCGGAAATCTTCCCTTCTAAAACATTTAAAATTTTATCTTGTAATGTAATACCTTCTTTTCTGGCATCTTCAGGCGCTGTCTGTAAACTTTTATCCCAATTTAGCCAGTATGAACCAAATTTTTTAGATAAAACATCGTAATTTGCATAATCATCCAGCCATAAATCATCGTTTTCTTTTAAGAATTTATTATATTCCTTTTTAATGCTTGCTGTTTCGGGCAATTTCTGAAATCTTGAAAAAGCAAGCTCAAATCGCGGACTCTTCTGTTTTTCAAGCATTTCAAACGTAAACTCAGGCACGGTTATATCATCAGGAAGCTCTTTGGGTTTAAGAATTTTTCCATATTCTTTTCCCGTTAGTTTATTTAAATTTACAATAAACTTATTTCTGCTGAATCTGCCAACAGAACTGTAAGGACAAAGATTATCTTCCAGCGCATTCAACGGATTCATAATCCAATGCGTTTGTTTAGCATCATTTAACCATTTAATAAATTTTGTAGTCTGTTCATCCCCGAATTGCCCGCAATATGAACGATGAGCAGGAAGGCTTGTTATATGGAACAAAAGTCCCCGCTGCCTGACAACACCTTTTGCATTTAAACCCTGAAAAGAAACAGCATTATCATAAACATTTTTCTTTTCAAAAACATCCGGTTTTTCTGTAAAGTTTACATCTGTTCGTCTCCTGAAAGTTCTTGCACAGCATCTTGTTTGAACCGAATTATTGATTGGGAAAATTTTCATAAGAGTCCTTTCTGATACTTGTTAATAACTATTATTTAATATTCATGAACTATTAAACTACAAATAATTTTATTTTTGCATACATAGAGTATTATTTTTTACAAAACTTAATAGTTATAAGCAAGGAAATCAATATTAATAACAATTAGAAATAAGCTAATGATAATACTATACTTGATACTATGAGTACAAATGAAAACCTTGAAAAAAAATTCGGAGCAAAACTTGCTTATATACGAAAATCAAAAAAGCTTTCACAAATGAAGCTGGCTGAAAAGGTTGATATGAATTTTAATTATATAGGGCAAATAGAACGCGGCGAAGCTAATGTAACCATTAAAACAATGAAAATTCTGGCTGATGCTCTTGGAGTTGAAATGTATGAACTTTTTGATTTTAAATTTTAGGCTTTAGAAAATATTGAATAATTTAAACAGACTTTTTATATTAAGCCTTCGCAAAGAACAAACCTGCCTAACAGTTCTACACCGCAATATTTTTTTAGAGATTCTACAAGGCATTTGTTTTCGCAGAAACCGCCGGAGAGATAAATTTTATCCGGCTTTTTGCAAAAATTCCACGCATTGAAGGCAATTCCATGTACAAATTTTGATACAGCTGCTTCAGGTTTATATCCTTCTGAAATTGCATCCATAATCTTTTCCATACCAAATATTCCGCAGGTCACGTTGAATTTTTCTTCCTGAAAACTCAAATCTTCAGCTTTTATTCCGTAAAACTTTAATAACATCTCAACAGTTGCTCCTGTAGAACTTGCGCAGGACGTATTCCAATCCATATCGTGAAATTTTCCGCCCCTGAATTTAATCCATTTAGCATCGCGGCTGCCCAAATCAAGAATAGTTGCATCAGGACTGATATTTCTTTTTTTTGCGCCTTGAGCTAATGCAATTATTTCGTTCTCATTTGCGTTAGACATGTGCCCGCAAGAAGCATCCGGAGATATCCCCAGAGTTTTTATTATGTTAGAAGGCAATATATAATAATATTTCCCCCCCCTGCAGAAAGACAAGAACTGTTTTTCAAAACAGTCCTTGTCACTTATAATTTTAGAATATGTTGTCCCGGCGTCTAAATAAAGCATATTAAAATCTCATGAAATTCATCTTATGCTTTTCAAGATAAGCTTTTAAATCCCGTTTGATTTCAGGACACAAAATATAAAGAACTATAATGTTTGGAACGCATAATGCAATCATCATAGCATCTGTAATATCAAT
>CALUPN010000130.1 GCA_944322625.1 Candidatus Gastranaerophilales bacterium
GTGAGTAATTTCACTATTTTCGTCGTGAGATCCTATCTAGACTGTGAATAGTAACGCTTCATGAACAACTTTTCCCTTCTTATCTTTACAAGTTAAATAAGCTTGATATTCATTTCCTTTACCACTTGTATTATCGATAATAATGTTTCCCGTACAATTAATATCCTCTTCTTCAATTAATCCTTCATTTAGAAGTGCATCATAAGGGACATTAAAACAATCACTACTCGCATTGGTCATTTCTCCCCGATAGTTCTTTACATATAACTTACTTGCTTCATAAGCCAACTTTTCTAATGACTGGTATTTCTTCTCACTATTACCATAGGTTAAATTTCTAACCGCAGGTAAGGCAATTGCCATTAACACCCCTATTAAAATAATGACCACTAATAATTCAATTAATGTAAAACCCTTTTTAATATATTTCTTTTTCATCTTTACGGCTCCTTGTATTCTTTTATATACTAAGTATACCCCCCCCCAAGACATTTTGACAAGAAAAAAATCCGCCAGAAAAAAATTTTTGACGAATTAATTGAAAATGACGAATTAATTTACCCTGATGAAAAAATAAAATCTAACCTTGTAATCAAAGTAATTGTTTATACTATTTATCTAAAATATGAACACATATATTTTTTCCATTCACTGAATAACTAACAATAGAGCCAAGCTTTTGTAAATAAATTGCTCTACCAAGAGGACTATTAAGAGAGATCTCTTGTCTTAAATCATCTAATGATACTTTCCAATTTCCTGTTAATCTTATTTCTTCCACCTCACTATCCCCATCATCATACATAAACTCTAATTTGATAACATCACCAATATTAACTAAGCTTTGATCAGAAACTTTAGAATCAATAAGCTCAATTTTTCCTTTTTGCTTCAGTAACTGTTCCAACCGCTTCTGTAACATATTTTCATTTCGACAAGCATCTTCATAAGCAAAATTATCATGCCACCCATCTCCTGGAGCTTCACTGATTGCTTGAACTTTATAATCCGTATTTTTTAGAATCTCTGTTTCAATTTTTTCTATCTCCTCACAATACTGCTTATATCCTTCCTCTGTCAAATAAATCTTATTTTCTAACATCACTACCTCCTATCTTAGCTACTACTTTAAAATTCCATTGTACATATCTTGAAAAATACCAGGCGTGTTAATTAGCTCATGATATTTTCCCATTTGAATAATCTTCCCTTTGTCAAACACTAAAATATTATCACAATTTTCTAAAGTACTCAACCGATGAGCAATAGAAATAATTGTCACACTATTTTCTTTTTGCAATAACTCGATTGCTTTTTGAATATGTTTTTCTGTTGTATTATCTAATGCTGAAGTAGCTTCATCTAAAATTAATATTGAAGGCTTTCTCAAAAATATCCTAGCAATTGCGATTCTCTGACGTTGCCCACCAGACAAGTTTCCCCCACCTTCAGCAATCACTGTTTCATACTTATCCGGTAAACTCTCAATAAAATCATCAATAAACGCCTTACGACAAGCCTCCTTTATTTCATCTAAAGATACTTCATAATCTAAACCATAACTAACATTTTCTCTAATACTTGCCGAAATTAAAAATGGAGTTTGAGGAACCAAAGCAATTTTTTTCGCAATATCAGCCCGATTTAATGACTGAATAGAAACACCTTCTAGATAAACATCGCCTTCTGCCTTTTCTAGCTTAGTAAGCACCTTAATTAAAGAAGACTTTCCACAACCAGACGGACCGGCTATACCAATAAATTGCCCTCTTTTTATCTCCAAATTTAAATCATCAATAACCAATTGATCTTTCTCACCATAACGAAAATTTAAATTTTTAATCGCAATTATAGGAATATTTTTTTCTTTCAATAACGCGTTGTGCTAGTTGAAGTTTAGAATGTTAGATATTTTAGTGTTACTACCAATTAAAGCTAATAAATTAAAACATAGGAATTTAGCCTCTAACATAGTAGAAAGTCCAATAATAGAATTAGCTCTTACTCTTTGTATGTCAAAATGTTCTATTAGTTGATTGAAAGTCGATTCAATTCTTCTTCTAGCTTTTGAAATTAAATTTCTAAATGCTTTGGGCAATGGTGTTTTACTATTGCTTCTTTTTAATGCATACAATTTAATTCCCTTTTCTCTTTTTAAATCTTTATCAATATTACCTACATATCCTTTATCTCCAAATAAAGTATTGATATAGATTGTCTCTGATAGTTCGTATAATGCTTCTCTATCATCTACTTCTGCTTTTGTTAGTAAATATTCGATTGGATTTCCATATAAATCAGTGATCACATGAACTTTCATTCCATAATATCTTTCTTTTTTACTTGCGCAGTAACCGTAACTTGAATATTCTCTTAATCTTCTTCCGAAATGTGCCCTCCCAAACTTATTGACTATTAAAGGAAAACTGTCCACAATTTTATATTCACAATTTTCGTTTCGTTTTATCTTTTGGCGTATGTATTTTATGACAATAAATAGTGCTTTAATTAATCTATTGAATCTTGATCTTTCTACATAGTTTACAAGATTGGGATAATTGGCTTGTAGATATTGATAACCAGAATTTTGTGTTTTTCCTAAACATTCAATTAATATTTGAATAGTTATAATTTCTGCATCACTCATTTTGGCCAATTGCTTATTTTTTCTATATTTCACTTCATCTGGAATGTATTTTTCATATAATCTTGTAATAATTTCTAAGATTATTTTAAAAAGTTCTTCGACATTCTTTGGTTTTATGATATTATAGTTATTGAAATCATTCATTTATGGCACTTCCTATTCTAGCAAATATAAAGTACCATATTTTGAATGATTTTTCTATATTAATAAATAATTAACTAGCACAATGCGTTATTATAATAATAAAAATAAAGAAAAATATAACATGAAAAAGAAGTATTCTTTATTCGATACTTCT
>CALUPN010000131.1 GCA_944322625.1 Candidatus Gastranaerophilales bacterium
AATTTCTACATTGTGCCGGATTGCCGGTTTAGGAATAAAAAATTTCTGCGGAAATAAATCTTCTTCTCCTCCCAGCTTTACTGTATAAATAAAATCTTCTAAATTATCTATATCTTGCTTCGGCTTGGTAATTTCTTTAAAATTTTTATGAAAAATACGGCTTAAATATCTCTCATGGCCGGGATTGTTATTTTTTAACAAAAATCCGTCATCTGCCAGAGGGTGAACTCCGTAAATTCCGCGTTTTGCATATTCAATAGCTTCATTGTATGTGTCCAGCGAGAAAATGTTATATCTTTCGGAATGTCTTAAAAGAGTATTAATTGAAAAGGCTTCTTCTCCGTTTGAACCTGCATATACCAATATATCCGTACCTTTAGGAAATTTTTCCTCTATGATTTTAACAGCTTTTGATAGTACCGGATAATCTGAATAAAATGAAGTACTTGCAGATAAACCCGTTTGAGGATTTAGTTTGTTATAGCTTCTAAAATTAACAGTTTGAATGGGATTAATTTTCATATTTATATTAAATCATAAAAAAATCCTCTAAACAGTTGATAACAAAAGGGAAAAAATGTATAATAATGAAAAGAAAATAATCGGGGAGATTAGGGTCTCATGTTCAACAATATTAATGATAATAATACTTATAATTCTCAATTGGGTAACGCATCCAATGTTATTAACCTGAACGCTATCCGCTCTAATCTTCTAAAGAGCGGTTACTGTACAAATCCGTATGTGGACAAAACCGAAATTTCCGCAAATGCTATGGAATTGTTCCAGAGAGATCTGGATATTAACAAATTTAACAAGATTGCGATGAGCGATTTAGGTGATAATTCGCATTTGGATAAAATGAAAGAGTTGTTTAATGACGGAGTTGTTGATGTTTATGAGGATGATGTGCTGAGCGAGCTTGTAACGAATTCTAAATTGTGGGATGATTTAGAACTCTAAATGTGATAGAATTATGCTATGGCATCGTCGGATTATTATATTGTTGACAATTCTGATATAGAAAATCAAAGGCTTGAAGCGGCAAAAAGCCATTACAGAAAAGGAGATTATTCTGCGGCTCTAAAGCTTTATTTAACGATGCTTAATACAAGCATTTCTTATAAACTGTATTATGAAATCGGAAGATGTTATTACAAGCTGAAAGATTTTTTGCCGGCAGAAGAGTATTTTAAAAAATCTATAGGTTTGGAGAGTTTAAAAAATCCCTCTTATTTGTATCTGGGAAACCTTTATTATAAACGTGAAGATTTAAAAAACGCAATTGAGAATTGGGCTTCCGCATACGCATATAAACCTGATGATGAAGCTGTATGCTTAAACCTTGCAACTTCTTATTTTTCTAAAAAAATGAGCTTTCAATCAGTTTTCTATTATAAAAAGTACCTTAAATATGCAAAAGACAAAAACAGAGCATATTTTGTCATAAAAAATACAATTGAGAATTACGAAAAACAAGCTGATGAATTTATGCAAAAGGCTCAAAGGGCTATTTCCGCAAAGAATAATAAACAGGCAATAGAGTATTTAAATGCAGCCGGGAAAATTATGCCTGTAAGGTTCGAAACTAATTTGATGCTTGGTAAATTATATCTTGAAGAAAATGACAATATGCATTCCATGATTTATTTAAAACGCGCACTTTGCATTGACAGTAAGTCTCTTGATGTGTTGCAGAAATTGTCTTCCGTATTTATTAATCTCGGTGATTATACAGCGGCTTATTGTGCAATGCGCAGGCTGCTTCCGCTTGTTATTCATAATCAACAGGAATATTTGAAAACATTACAAACAGTGAAAGATTTGGATTCTTCGTTTGATGAATTAAGTTATCAAGGCCATAAAGAATGGGCTGATAAATATTATGATGATAATAATTATCATATGGCGCTTTTAGAGTATGAGAATTGTGCCATTTTAAAAGAACAGGTTCAAGGTGATATCGGAAATAGAATTGAAAAAATAAAATCTTTCTTAAACCCGGAAGAGAGAATTGTAAAAGCTTGTATTGAAAAAGGAAGCGAACTTTATGCTGACGGAGATTACAAGAATTCAAATAAGTATTTTTCAAAGGTTATGCTGTTTACAAATGAGAATTCAGCAGAATATAAGTACGCAAAAGCACGGGTTATGAATGTTTAAAAAACTAAAGAAATTTTTTTACATCTATATATTAAGAAAAAAGTATTACAGAACAGGCTCCTGTCTCGGTTGCGGAAGATGCTGCCGGAAGATTTATGTTAAACACAAAAACGTTATACAAACAGAAGAAGAATTCAAAAAATTACAGCTTCTCCATCCTTTTTATACTTACCTGAAAGTTATAGACAAAGATGAGACGGGGCTTGTATTTGAGTGCACAAAACTTGATAAAACAACAAATAAATGCACAATTCACCGCACCCGTCCCGGAATCTGCAGGAGGTATCCTCAAGAGGAACTTTTCAGTATGGGCGGAACTTTGGCTGAACATTGCGGTTACAGATTAGAACCTATTATTAGCTTTGATGAAGTGTTCAATAAAATTTCAAAGAAAGAATATAAGAAGAATAAAAATATTAGTATGTAAGTTATAAACTGCATTAAAAAAGGAGGTTTATTAAACCTCCCGAAATATCTGCCCTTGGCCAGACTTGAACTGGCACCGAGGTTGAGCCCCGATTGGATTTTAAGTCCAACGCGTCTACCGATTCCGCCACAAGGGCAAGCGGATATTAAATTTTCAAACTCTGCGCGGAATCGGTAGACGCCGTCTACCTCCCCTCTCACAAAACGTGACATTAAGTCACCTTTTGTTCGGCAGAGTGCCACAAGGGCAAGCGGATATTAAATTTTCAAACTCTGCGCGGAATCGGTAGACGCCGTCTACCTCCCCTCTCACAAAACGTGACATTAAGTCACCTTTTG
>CALUPN010000132.1 GCA_944322625.1 Candidatus Gastranaerophilales bacterium
GATGAAAAAGCAAAAGAAGTTATTTCTAAAAAGAATAAAGACGGCTCTTATGAATATGAAAAAGATCCTGATTTATCAGATACAGAGCAAATTCCATTATTGTATGAAGGTGGTATAGAAGAATATTTCAAAAAAGAAGTATTGCCTTATGCACCAGATACTTGGATAGAGCAGGATAAAACAAAAATCGGATATGAATTATCTTTTACTAAATATTTCTATAAGCCTACAGAATTAAGAAGTTTAGAAGAAATTGAATCTGAAATTTCAGATATTGAAAAAGAAGCACAAGAACTCTTGCAAGGAGTATTTTGCTAATGACAGATTACAAAAAATATGAGAATTATAAAAAAACGAACATAGATTACATTGAATTTATTCCAAGTCATTGGGAACAGACTCAAATTAAAGCGGTAACTAGAACATCCGTGATTAAAAAGAAACCCACTGAAGAATTACTATCGGTTTATAGAGAATATGGTGTTATTCCTAAAAATTCAAGAAATGATAATCATAATGCAGACGGTAAAGACTTATCAACATACAAATATGTTTCTAAAAATAACCTTGTTGTAAACAAAATGAAAGCATGGCAGGGTTCAATGGGGGTTTCAAATTATAGTGGAATTGTATCTCCAGCATATATCGTCTGTAAATTAACTGATAATATTGTTCCCAAATATGTTCATTATTTGTTAAGGTCAAAACATTATATTGATTACTATAATCGAATTTCTTATGGTGTTAGAGTCGGACAATGGGATATGCGATATGGTGATTTTAAGAATCTTCCATTTTTTATCCCACAAATAGACGAACAAGATAAAATTGTTAGTTTTATTGAATATAAAGAAAAACAGATAAATAAACTAATCAAAAAACAAAAGAAACTCATTGAATTATTAGAAGAAAAGAAAAAAATAATTATTACAGAAGCCGTAACCAAAGGGTTGGATAAGTCTGTCCCGATGAAAGATAGCGGAATTGATTATATAGGACAAATTCCTCAAAATTGGAAAATACAAAAATTAAAAACAGTATCTAGAATTAAAGGTCGAATTGGTTTTAGGGGGTATACTGCTCTAGATATTGTTGATAAATCCCATAAGGGATATGCCGTTGTTATTGGTGGTACCAATATAATGAAGGACGGATACATTTCCTATGATAAGATTACTTTATTAAGTGAATTTAAATATCTTGAATCCCCTGAAATAATGCTTAAGGGTGGAGAAATACTAATAACAAAAGTAGGTGCAGGAACAGGTGAAAACGCAATTTATGATTTTTATTATGATAGAGTAACTATTAATCCAAATGTAATGATATGTGATGTAAAAGACAAAGAATTGTCATATTTTATAAATTATTACTTACTTAATAAGAAAATTAAAGAGCACATAAAAGTAGAAAGCTTAAAGAGTGGTGCTCAACCTGCAATAAATCAATCGTTTATAAAAGCATTGTATGTATTGATACCGACTAAAAACGAAATAAATGCAATAATTAAATATATTAAAATTAACGAAGAAAATATAAATAGATTAATAGCAATTAAAAAAGATTTAATTGAAAAACTTGAAGAATATAAGAAAAGCTTAATATCATTTGCTGTAACAGGGCAAATTGATGTGCGAGATTATGAAATTCCTAAAATAGATGATGATATTGATTTAGAAAACATCGAAAACATCTCTGAAGATGATACAGAAACAATAAGCGAGGTTGAATATGCAAACAACTGATATGTCTGAAAAAGGCTTAGAAAGTCTAATTGAAAAATCTTTGCTGGAAGAAGCTCATTATGAAAAAGGCTTTAGCAAAGATTATGATAAAACACATGCAATAGACATAGTTAAGTTGCTTGAATTTTTAAAGAAAACGCAGCCTGAAATTGTCGAGAAATATAATTTTGAACAAGATGGAATTGACCGGGAAAAATTTTTGAGTGCTTTACAGTCAAAAATTGAAAAGAAAGGTATTGTAGAAACTTTAAGAAAAGAATTTTATTATTTAAATGATTCTATTACTTTATTTTATGCTTTTCCATCTGAAAACAATGTAAAAGCAAAGGAAATGTATGAACAGAACATTTTTAGTGTGACAAGACAATTATATTATCACCCAACACATGATTATTCCATTGACATGGTTATTTTTATTAATGGTTTGCCTGTAATCACAATGGAATTGAAGAATTTAATTACACATCAGAATATATATAATGCAATGAAACAATACAGGGAAGATCGTGATATGAGAGATCTTCTATTCCACTTTGGGCGTTGCATGGTTCATTTTGCTGTTGATGATAATGAAATAATGATGTGTACACACTTGAAAAACCAAGCATCCTGGTTCTTGCCATTCAATAAAGGTTATAATGATGGTGCTGGTAATCCTCCAAATCCAAATGGAGTAAAAACAGATTACCTATGGAAAGAAATTCTAAAAAAAGATAGTTTAACTGATATTATTGAAAACTACGCTCAGATTATCGAAGAGGAAAATAAAAAAACTAAAAAGAAAACTAAAAAACAAATATTTCCTCGTTATCATCAATTAGATGCAGTGAGAAAGATTTTAGCAGATGTTAAGCAGTCTCCTATAGGCAGAAGATATTTAATTCAACACAGTGCAGGTAGTGGTAAAAGTAATTCAATAACTTGGCTTGCACATCAATTGGTAGGTCTTGAAAGAGATGGTCATCCATTATTCGATTCAATTATTGTTGTTACTGATAGAAGAAATCTTGATGATCAAATAACTACAAA
>CALUPN010000133.1 GCA_944322625.1 Candidatus Gastranaerophilales bacterium
AACAAAACAGTAGTTTATACATCAGGAACATTTGATATGCTTCATATCAACCACCTAAAGATGATTGAATACGCCCGCGCGCTAGGGGATATTTTAATCGTGGGTGTTAATACAGATGAGCTTGTAAATGAGTACAAGTCAGAGCCTGTAATCCCTTTTGAGGAGCGCATTGCATTAATGAAAGCCATTAAGTATCCGGATATAGTAATTCCCCAGCACAGTCTTGACCATAGAGACAAGGTTAAGAAGCTTAAATTTGACATTTTTGTAGTCGGCGATGATTGGGCCGGAAAATATGATTACCTCGAAGAGATGGGAGTTACAGTGGTTTATTTTCCGTACGGCAAAAGCTGCAGCTCTACAAGTCTGAAAGAGAAAATTTATAATAACTACAAAGCTCTAATCGAAAAAACAGATAACCATTTCTCTCAAGATGTTGAAATAATCAAAAATTAAGAATTTTGTATTTTTTGATAAAAATCAAAAATCTGCTTATTATAAGTCAAATGATACATAAGCCTAAGCGCTTTGCGTGATAGGCTGTTAAAACTTTTAGGCATGGTTTTTGATAAAATTTCAAGTTTAACCATCTCATGGTCAATATCTTGATATCCCCAGTAATCCCTGCCTCCTCTGGAATTTCTTAATTTATTTTTCGAGCCATAGAATGAAAACTCTTTTGGATAATCTTTAGTCTGAATAAACGGAGATAAAACATCAGCCCAAAAATGCAGTGCAAAAAAGTGCTCATAGATATTTATATACTTTTCCTTGTCAAAATCGTTTCCGTATTGCAGATTTACACTGCTGTGCAGCAGATGCTGTGTTTCTTTTCCGAAATATTTTGCCTCAATAAGCCCGCCTGATGAGATTGCAATAACTTTTTTTATATCATGTCTTGATATCATTGCATAAAAATTTTCATCAACAATTTTTACATCGCCTAAAGTTCTTAAATATTCTAAAACCGAAGAATCACCGGAAGCTTTCGGGTGGCGTTTGTACAAAATCCTCCCGAAACCGCAGATTGAGTCTTCAAATTCTTGTTTATGATTAAGAATCGAATAAATTTCGCCCGTCTTGGGATTAATTAATGAACGGTCAAACTGGGTTTGTCCTATAAATAAAACAGCAGGAATTTCCTGTATTTTTTTTGCATCACGCATAAGATAAAAGGTTTTTAAATAGTTTGCCTGCATATAAATTAATTCTTCCGGAAGTCTGTATGAGAGAAGTTTAGCGTATATTTCAGAATCATTGCTTGTCATAGAAAACAGCTGATCTTCCAGGAATCTTATTGGAGAAATATACATATCAATATATGGAATACCTAACTCATCTAAAATATTCAAAATACACGCGTCCATCTCATAAGAAATAACCAGAGAATCCTTAAAAACTGATTCAATATATTTATAAGCTTGTTCGTTATACTCTCTGTTATAAAATAAAGTTCCCCAGGCTTCTCTTGTATATGAAATTCCATAAAATCCGCAAAATTTTACATAATCAAACGGAACAAAATAATCTTCCAGATTTATTGCGGAAAAATTAGACGGAACAACAATTTCTACCGGAAGTCCGGTTGTTAGTTCTATATGTTTTTTGAATAAAGACGGAAGCCAGGAGGAAGTATAACCTTCATACTCTCTTAAAAGATGGCTTGCTAATATAACTTTTTTAACTTTTGATTTCATCTTACAGAGCTTCCCATATTGTCTTAACAATTTCACCAAAATTCTTTCTAACCAGCGGCAACAGTCTTACCTTTGTATCTCTAAAAAGTTTTAGTTCCAGATTCTCCATCAACCCCAGATAATTTTCAACAGCAACAACAACATAGTCCGGTTTATAATTAAGAATAGATTTTTTAGGAATAATTTTATACCCCATAAAATCCCCGCCTTCTGATTCTTCCGAAAACTTCATATCCGATACCCCGATAATATTCAATCCTGTAAGGTCAAAGTTTTCATGGATATACTGAAACAGCACCCCTGTTCCGTAAATTACAACAGATTTATCTTTAAGTCTGTTTTTTAATCTTTTTAACTGTTTCTCAAACCTATGTTTTTTTAAATAATCATGAAAATACTGACTCATAAAGCTCCCTGCATTTATTCAATTGTATATAAACTACTCATTTATTTCAAGTTCTTGTTTAATATCGTTCAAAATGTTTTGGGCCGAAAAATTATTATTAATATTAAGTTCCCGAAGCATTTTTTCTCTTGCTCCTTTCATAGGATCTTGTTTTTTTACTAAAATCAAATCCAGATACTCTTCTAATTCCTCCAGATTATGGACTTTATAACAGCAGTTTTTGATAATTTCTTCATTAGTTTTATCAAATTTTGCATAATTTTTGTTAATAAGCTGAATAATAGGCTGTCCTGTCGGAAAATATTCATAAATTAATCCGCTGTCGTTTATTAAAAGACAAGATTGCATAAACTTGTCTAAATAATTTCCGTCAGTATCATAAATCCCAACCTCTTTCCAGGCATTATAATATTTTTCAATCTCTTCGTCCGTCCAGATTGTTTTCAAAACTTTTTTAAGAAGCGGGTGCGGTCTAAATACCCAGTTAATCTCCTGATGAGATTGCGCATAGTTAAGAATAAATTCTCCATTATATAAAAATGTAGAAAGTTTTATAGGTGAATTCTTTTCTATAGAATGGTGCGGAGTATATATGACATATTTTTTTTCAGCATTCTTATATTTATCTTTATTCAGGTAATAAAAATCCAGCTGCGGGTGTCC
>CALUPN010000134.1 GCA_944322625.1 Candidatus Gastranaerophilales bacterium
TTATCCTCTGAGAAATCAAAATACCTTTCCGGGAATGTCACATATGCATTCTTGATACTGTTCAGTATATGCTGTTCCCTTTGATTTTGATTGACTAAACGTACAGCCTTGTTGTCCAAACGCCGAAGCTGCTGATTAGCATATGATCCAAATGTATAATACGCCTTTTGGGATAAAAATAACTTTGCATTTGCGATCAGTTTCTTGCCAATATCTGATAAATATAGATAGTGTTCTGGCAATAACCCTAAAATTTCTATAACATTAGGATTGCATCCAGATAATAAATGAACTAATTTACGAAATGAATATATAACAGTATCTGTATTCTTATTTTCTACTTGTTCAAAATCATACCCAAGCAATATTTCTTGTTTTGTATTTAAAGAACATCCTCTAATATCTATGTCACTTTTTCCTTCGATACTTGTGCCATAGGCATAACTTCCAGCTAATCCTAGTAAAACAATATTAGAACCGAGGTGTTTATCTTCATTCAAAAAATTATATTTTTCATTTTTTATCATTGTTTGTATTTCCACTTATAACCTCCCGCTGTTTTTCTTTTTCCTACAAGACAATCCCATATATGAGAAATATTTAATATACGTTGCGCCTCCTGAATGCTCGGATATGATGCCAAAACTTCATCATTCATATTTAATTGCAATATTGATTTCGCCCTTTGAGATATCATTGTTTTCACAGCCTTATGATTAGCATCTATTTTTGCTTTTTTAGTGTTATAATTACATAACCCACATTCACTTCCCTGTTTAAGATATTTTCTAATGGTTGTTTGTGATTTATTAAAAATATTTGCAAGTTTAGATATATTGGTTTCATATAAATTGTAATATTCACATATCACTTTAACGTCGCTTGTAAGAGCAAATCGATGACATTCAGCCCAGTTTATATCATTCGGTGAAAAATTTAGTATTGTTGGTAACAAGCTATTCATAATGTTAAATTTTAGATTTTTGGAATCAGAATAAACATTATTAATAATTATATATTCTGATATGCGATTATCTAAAGCTAAATCTTTTTTCATGTCATCATTCATACTTTCTTCGATATATGTCTTTCCTCCAAGCAATGAAAAATCTTTACTGCTACTATGTTGACTCCCATGTATCTCAACAATAACGTTATATTCTGGTAAATAAAAATCATAACGTTTATGCTCAGACCACTCAAAACAAACTTCAGTATCATAAATTTCGCATAACTGGTTCAATACAGACATAAAAAATTTTTCACCATAGCTTTTCGATAGTTTACAATCTTTGCATAAACACATTGATTTAGACATCTTATTTGGAGTTTTAAAAATAATTGTACCGCATACATCACATTTCCATTCCAATTTTTTATTACTACCAAATGAATAATTATATCCATCATTTGAATTAATTAATTTTTCGGCAAGTTCCGGATGGGTCGTCCACAAATCATTGACTCCTTTTTGGACTTGATGTCCAGAGCAAACAGGGCACAATAAAATATTATTTTTAAATACATTTGTGGGAAATGAAAATACTTCGTGTCCGCAATCAGGTATAAAATAATATTTTTTACTCGAAACTATTTTCTCAATCGATACTTCATTTTTGTTTGAATAATAATAAGGATGATTAATTAAAAAGTTTCTTATTTCATTTATTTTTATAGATAATCTCTCCTATCATACTCGCTACCTGTCACATTTTCTTTAATCCGTTCAATTGTCATATATAATTCTCCAATTCTCTAATAACTTTTCAATGTTACTATACGGGCACCACAATCCATCTTTTGTCTTTAAATGAACGCACTTATTATGATAATACGTATAAATTTCATATTCTTTACCATATTTAAATCCCATACTGCCATCTTTCCCAATAAATATTCCTTTTACGTGTGTTGCAACTTTAAACGGATTTGAAGCCACCGTCTCTCCTATCAGAGCAAATGTCAGAACGTCTCCTTTATCTTTATCTTGTATCATTAGATACTTAGCTTTATTTTTAATTGATTCAAATTGTTGATGAGGAACGCGCACCGTTTTAATAATACTAAAATCAATCTTTCCCATATTAATCTTCTCCTTATGAAACGGAAAATTCATCGGTTTATAAAACCGTTTACGCTATTTTAATAGTCGTTGGGTGTGAACCTGCACCCTCTATTCCATTTGCAAAAGCATCTGGAACTACCTTTTTTAGTATCTGATATGCTCCATTTGCATCCGCATTGATATATTCTCCTTTATCGCTTCTAAATAGACCTCTGTGAATACGGCGATTCTTATTATAGTTTTCTTTCATTGGATCTTCCTCATCTAAAAATGAAGTACCGGAAGTATAACTTTCGTCAACTAAAATAAACCGAATGCCGTTATTCTCACATTTGTATTGAAGCATTTTGAAAAACATATCATATGGAATATAAGTAAAGTTTTGCATACCTTTATTTTCTTGTTTCCATTGGTCATTGTGTCCTACAATCAATGTATCAATATCATATAGAACACAATAATCAATCACATATTTACTAATACAATGCATTTGATACTTGATTTTTTCAAACCGTTTATCACTTAACTTTTGTAAACGTTTTGACCAATTCATACCATTTTTCTTTTTTAATTCTGACTGTATCTTTGCTTTCTGTTTATTGTAATATTGATTGATCGACTTAATAACTCCACCTTTAACAGCAATGGGATCTTCTCCCATGTTGTTTACCATAGTTATGAA
>CALUPN010000135.1 GCA_944322625.1 Candidatus Gastranaerophilales bacterium
TTATTTATAGAGCCGTAATAAAAAAAGATGATGATTCTGTTTTTGTTACATATCGCAATAGCCAGGGGAAAAAAGTTACATTTGAACCTGATAGACATTATGATTATACTGACCATTATCCGAATCTCACATCTATTTTATTTAATACTGTAAATAAATATTTTACCGGTAAAAGTCCGAATATAACCCCTGAAGAGCAGGTGCAACTAAGAGCTGATATAGCAAAACAAATAATTCCGGGTATGCGTGGCAAAGGTGATATAGATGTATATAGCGGACTTGATTTTGTCCTAAAAACATTTTCTGATGAAGCATCTGAAGGCGGCAAGAACATAACCCCAAATGAAGTATACCAAATATACGAAATATTCCAAAAGTGGACATCATGTAATTAGTAATAAAATAATAAGCTTACAGAGATTACACAAAGATATTAAAAGAGAAAAAGGAGATAGAGCGAAATGAGTATTACAACACAAGGAATTATTGAAAAAGCTCCTGTTTATACAGGAAATGCAGAAAAACATTCCGTGAAACAAGACGAGATTGAAACAAGCTGGTTTTCAGACTGGTTGAACGACAAAGACAAAGTTTGCACGGACGGAAAAGACGATGGTTCCATCTCTTTTGGAGAAGGATTAGAAAGTTTCGGCAAGGGCTTAATGGGTATTGTAAAAGGAGCCATTAATCATCCGATAGCGACTGCTGTAACAGTTGCAGCGGGTGTCGGTCTTACTGTTTTGACAGGCGGCGCAGCACTTCCTGTAATGATAGCGGCAGGTGCCGCTACTGGAGCCGGTATGATTGGATATGGCGCTTATAAAGCCGCAACGGCAGACACAGACTCAGAAGCAAAACAGGCTTGGGAAACTATTGGCAATGGAACTTTTGCACTGGCAACATCCGTAGCGGGAGCAAAACCTGCACTCAATGCTGCCTCAAAAGCTGGGGTTACCACCGCACAAGGCGCAAAAAATATGAATGCATTTCAGGCAACAGTACAGACATTCAAATCTGCTCCGGAAGCGCTGAAAATGAGTAGCTTGAATGCAAAAGGCAATCTTTTAACATGGACAAGCGGAAATGTACATGCTCATTCAAATGCTTTGCAAGGTGCAGAACCCTATATGAGCAAAGCAAATGACGTTCAGGCATACAGATTTAATCCTAATGGCACGCCTGATGAAATTTTAGCAAATAATCCTGGCGTATTCAGAGGGTCTGACGGTAAATATTATCTGCCAAATAAATGGAATCCGAACGAACCGTATTTAATTGATACCTCAAAAGAACAAATGATAATGCTCTATGGCGGAGACGATATGGCAGTATGTGACGGTGCAATTTTTAAAGGCTCTTATGTAAAGACATCGGATTTCAAAGCAAACGGAGCTTTAAATTATCAGGATCCTGCAAATCTTCAATATGGTCAGGTAATGGATGTCACTAAACAGGCTCCGGGAGCATTCAAGGTAATGCCAGAGGGAACTAAGATTCAAACTCTTAAAGGAACAAGAACCGTACAGCAGGGTGAAGTAGTTGCTATCGACCATGCCGGAAACCCTTACGCAACAACCCCTAAAAATATCTTGAAAAGAAATAGCGGATTTTCAGATAAAGCAATAGCTAATTTATCAAAAGTAGATCCTGTAGCTGTAGAGTTGCAAAAAAATCCCGGAGGATTATTAAGCGAAGTTCCCCAGCAATATAGAAGAAAAGCTCTATCAATAATGGCAGAGCAGAAAGCAAAATATGCAGGATTCAGTGATGATTATATTAATGCTCGAATTAATGCTCAAGTAAAAGAAGAAGTCTTAAATGAAATGGGTGTAAAAATTATATTCGCTGATAATGTTTATCAGGGAGGGGATCCAATAGTTGGCTTTATGTATAATGGCAAACAATATGCATTAAAAACACATCACCACTATGATATTGACGGAATCTTTGAACAGATAACTACAGGAAATATACAAAGTCAAGAATTTGTCTCTCCGGCTGAATTAGGATTTGGAAGATTTTACATAAAAGAAGCCGGCGGAAAGTCTAATTTTCTAAATTAAGCTATAAGATATAACACGTAGTAATGATACTCCGTGTTTATATCCATCAAAGTAGAGTAGATGCGGTAAATCTTTGATTTACCGCATCTACAAGCTTTATAATAATGAATAATAGTTAAGCGGTTTTTAGCTCAATTTTATAACCTAACCCATTCAATAATTTTAAAGTTGTACTAATTTTAGGCTGAACTTTACCATTTAAAATATCTGAGAGATTACTTCTATCCATATTCAATTCTTTTGCCAGAGAAGAAATCGCACCACGACCACGTACTTTTACAACATGACCTAAAGAACGGATAAAAGCTTCAATATTTCCGTCTTGTGCAAACTCTTCCAACGAAGTTACAAGATAAATTCGTTGATACTCTTTATCCTGTAAATATTCCTGCATATAATCATCATGGCTTATTGAATTTGCCATAACCTTATTCATATCTAAATTGAATTCTTCTGCAAAATCTGTCATTTTGAGTTCCTTTCAATAAAATCT
>CALUPN010000136.1 GCA_944322625.1 Candidatus Gastranaerophilales bacterium
TGCAGTCTTTAGACTGAATGTCTGCCGACCGGTTTCCTACGTGCGTAGCACCACAATATGTATTGTGTTACATTAGAACACTTTGAGGCAGGTCGGTAGGTCGAAAATAAGCTTGACATCTGAATAAGAGAATAATAGAGATCCTTCGGACGAGCCGGATGTAAACTTTTTAGATTGTATTTATTTTTACCGTCCTCAGGATGGCAGTTTGTTGGGAAGTCACACAGTCTGGTTTCCACGTCATTCAGAGGCTCGGAAAGGGGAAAATTAAAATGTTGATGAGAGCCTGAACAGACAGAGAATCGGTCCGGGATTTATCTGCTCCACTCTTT
The DNA here is from genome assembly GCA_944322625.1 of Candidatus Gastranaerophilales bacterium. Lineage (GTDB taxonomy): Bacteria > Cyanobacteriota > Vampirovibrionia > Gastranaerophilales > Gastranaerophilaceae > CAG-196. Next base: position 333 of record CALUPN010000136.1, read on the forward strand.
TATTTACCCCCGATTTTCTACGCCCTCCGAATGACGGTCAAAGACCGGATTAGTAATGCGGAGCTTGCTCCGCAGCTTAGCTCTCTTTTTTCCAACTACAAAATTTCTGATAGAAATTTACTGCGTGCTTCATCCAAAATCTTTTGAATGCGTTAACTTCACCGGCTTCTAAAAGAGCATTAAAAACTTCCGTCGAAAATTGTCTGTCATTATCTATATAATCATGATTTTCACATAGCACATCGTGTATTAAAGCCGGAATTAAAAATCTGTTATCAGTATTCGGGCCTATCACGCGCCGGAAAAGTTTCGGAACGGATGCTCCGTCATAACAATAACCTTTAGGAATTTCGAAATTATAAGTTTTATATTTTTTATAATCACAAAGTCTTACTTTTAAATTTTTCTTGTTAATAAACGGATATTTTTCAATTGAAATTCTGTCATTATCCGACATTGTCGGAACAAAATACCTGATTCCGACATTAGGAATATCATCGAAAAAAATTCCCGCTTTATTATTTGAATACCATTCTTTCATTTTTGTATCCTCCTTTTCTATCTCTCCCAAATTCCCCCCCCCTTACCCCTTACCCCCTTAGGTGCCTATGACCTTTCTCGGATAAACTATAATCAGGTTTTGAGTTCCATAACTTCCGTCAAATATGAATAATGTATCTTCCGTACTGCTTTCAGCTTCGCAGGCTTTTATGCCGTACGTATAAATTTCATAAGCTTTGCCGGCAGGAACTTTTAGCAAATCAGTATAATCAGGGGTTAAAAAAAATACCACAGATTCTGTTTTGTTTGCAGCTACCTGTAGTTCACTTCCTATCAGATTCCTTTTACTGTCTTGAATTGCAAAATATACCATATAATTTTTAGAATTATCTAACCCCGAAACCGCTATTTCGCCGCTATCTCCCTGATATAAAGTAATTGTCCCTTTTTCATCTATTGCAAGTGCCATTTTATAAACCATCCTTTCATTTTATTCAGCGGCAATTCCGCAAGTATACCAGAATAACGAGCCTTCCGGCCCTTTGTTAACCCACATAAACATTTTGGCAGTCCAAGATTGAATCCAGACTCCGCTATTTTCGGTACCGGTTCCAGTACCGCTATATGACGCGGTCAGGACAGGGACAAAATCCGATGATGTCTCATATTGCTTCGGAAACATTACCGCTCCGGTTCCTTGAGCTGTCATCCCTAAAGCTCCGCCTTGTTCTAACCAACCGTCAGACCATAGGCGATACCAGTAGCCGCCTCTGTCACCCGTAGATGTGACATATGGTTTTGAGCAGTTTGATAAGTCTGATTTGGCACAAGCGGAAATTGCTGTATTTAAATCCGTCTGGTCAGATAAATCTCCCGTAATACTTCCCCAGGAACCGCCTCCGGATGAAGCGCCGGAGTTTGCCTGAATAACAGCTTTTGCGGCATCTGTTATATTTGAGAAATTTATATCAGCGCTGTTTGCACCGGCTGAGGCTGCCTGCTGGGCGTAATATTTTGCGGAATATTCTTCGTTATTCACTTTGCCGTCTGTTTTATAAGCCCAATCTTTTGCTTCATTTACTGCTTCAGAAGCTTGAGAAGCATAATATTTAGCTGAATAATCAATATTTTCTACTTTAGCATCCGAAATCGCCCATTGCTTAGCAAGCTCTGAATAATGGCCGGATGTATCAAGGCTTACAGTAACCCCGATACGTCCGGACGGTCTTATTACTCTTATATTATTTGACATACTTTTCTCCTTTTCAGTATTGAATTAACTTCCCCCTATCCTCCGTAAAAATCCGCAACAGTCTGCATTAAGCATTCCTGAACAAATTCTGCTGTAGCGTTTTTCTTAACCTGAAGGGCTAAAAGGTATTCCGGGGTTAAATCATTGGAAAAATCAGGGGTTGAATATGTAACAATCTCAATATTTTGTCCAAGTTCAAGTCCTGCTTTTATTTGAAGAAGTAAGTCAGACAAGAAATCTTTCTTAGAACCGTCTTTCATATTTACCTTTCTTCTTATCCAGCCTAAAGATGTTTCAAAAAATTCCTTTTTAAACTCAGCCTCACGCTTTAAAGCCAGTTCTGCTTCATAATTTGCATTAATAACAGGTTGATTATTCTGCATAATTTCATTGGGTAATAATGCATATAATGCTTCTTCTGTTTCTTCAAT
>CALUPN010000137.1 GCA_944322625.1 Candidatus Gastranaerophilales bacterium
GCGGATTTGCGGACGGACGTGAGTCCGGATAGCGAACAGACTGAACCGGCAAAGCCGTAAGGCTTAAAGGTGAAGCTTTGTGAGCGTGGAGCAAATCCAAGACAAGGCCGGGATGGGTGCTAACCCGCAAGGGTAAAGAATATCATAGCTGTTTTATAACCGAAAAACATTAAAGGCGGCCGGCTTTAGCCGGCCGCCTTTAATCAATTATCTTATATATGCCCGAAGGGCAATATGACTCAAAGGATTATTCTTATTGGACAGAATTTTTCTCTGCCGGTTGTGCCGGACAAGGAGGCGGGCAAAGTTTTCTTCTTTCTTCAAATCTCTGGCGTCCTTCTTTTTTCATTTGCTTTAAGATTTTTTTCTGGTCACGCGTCAGGATTGATTCAAAGTCTTTCATATTTTGTTTTCTGATAGATTTTGCCTGCTTTTCCAAATCCTGTATTTCTTTGTCAATTACAGCTAATTTTTCTTCTTGGGCCCAGCTTGCTATTCTGGAACGTCTTACCATTTCAGCTTCTTTCTTCTTGGAGATAAGCTGTTCCATAACCGGTTTCATCTTTTCGTGCCCTTTTATTCTAAGCTCCTTTGCCTTAGCTTTTTGTTCATCGGTCAGTCCTAATTTTTGTTCAAAAGCTGCTTCGCGAGCTTTTTTGATTTTAATCATTTCTTCTTTTGAAGGACGGGCTTTGACACTATCCGGATTTTTAATCCCTTCATTTACTACAGGAGCTGATGCTTCCTTAAATTTTTGCTCAGTTGTATTTACCACGGGATTTGTCCCCTTTGCATTTACCCCCTTTACATTTACCCCTGTTGTTTCTTCTGCAATTGCGGCAGATGAAATAAGCGTTAAAGCGCATAATAAAACTGCTAATTTTTTCATAAAATACCTCACTTTTTATAATAAATCTTCCAAAATTTCCGCTAATTCTTTTTTAGCATTGTAAATTCTTGATTTTATTGTTCCTATCGGACAGTCCAATTTTTTTGAAGCTTCTTCGTATGTATATCCGTATATTTCACATAACATTATGGTTTCTTTGAGTTTTGGTTTCAAACCTTCTATGGCGTTTATAATTCTTTTTTGTCTTTCGGTTGTTATTAAATTATCTTCCGGATTTCTTTTTTTATCCTTGATAGAAGTAAGAGTGTATTCATCCGAAGTGGAATTCTGTTCGTTTCTGACTGCGGCGGATTTCAGATAATCTTTTGATGCATTTTTTGCAACGGTATTGACCCAGCTCTTTAAGGAACCCCGCTCTTCGTACTTTTCGGAATTCTTCCAGAGCTTTATATAAACCTCTTGTTCAACATCTTCGTTTTCTTGTTTAGTAATTAATTTTACTATGTTTTTGATATTTTGCTTGTTAGCTTTAATTAATTCATCAAAGTTCATTCATCCACCATTAAGAGTCCGTAGGAATCGACCGGGAAACCTAAATCTTCAGCCGAGAGAGTTTCGCCGTATCTCAATGTGTCCATCATATCTTCGTCATTCACCACAATTCCTGCGGTTAATGTAGAGAATAAGAGGAGAAACATTGCACATGCAACTCTCAATTTCGGACGCTTTTTATTTTTTGCCCGATAGTACAGTTTTACTTCATTAATCAAATCGGAAACCCTGTCCATTTTTTCCTGCTCGGCTTTGCATTCCTCGCATTCCTGCAGGTGCTGCCTCAGGGTTTCTTCATCGGAGAAAACAAATAAACCTTCATATTTTGTACATTTATTATCCATTTTGTTACCTCTATATAAGTATAACGAAAAAGAATTTAAAATGTTCAATATTAAGTTTTATTAGAGTTTAAAAAGTGGAGCTCTATAACGATAATAATATTTACTATCATACTCAGGCCATAAAGTATTTTAAAAGTTTAATATGCAGTTATTACAGCACCTGTAAGCACATTTCTATAGGCATAGACATAATAATATTTACTATCATGAAAAGGCCTTATCGTGTTTTTATTGGTGTGAGCATTACTTATTTTAAAAGAACTTAGACGACGGTCTGGGTACTGTTTTTCATATGCTACCCGTAATATTCGTATAGCATCGGAAGCCGAAATATTACATTCACTCGCTCCTATGTTTATTACGCACGAAACTTGCGGATGTGAAACACCATTGATAGTTGCTCTACCTCCATATTCTTCTCTAAATTCTACATTTATATTTACTAAATCCATATTGTGGGGATTCGTAACATAATCGAGTTTCCAGAATATAAGATCTAATAGAGGGTTATATGTTAGCTTAGAAGCTGCAGGATATGTAAGTCTAATGCCATAAGTGTTATTAACCATATAGCGATTAATAGTTAAACCGCAAACTTCTGTAGCATTTTGAGCAAGAGTAGAAAAGTCTGTATTAGCGAGGCATTCATTGACATTAAATCCACCTTCATCTCCTCCTTCGTTTTCGTCGTCTTCGCCTCTTCCGTCATCATCGTCTCCATTATCACTTACAGCCAGGCAATTGGAATAATCAAAAT
>CALUPN010000138.1 GCA_944322625.1 Candidatus Gastranaerophilales bacterium
CCCCGGTTATGTATTTTGCGCCAGCGCAGAAATTGCACGGACTCCACACCTTCTCCACCTGCTCCCGGCTGACGGGACGGAGGGCGGCGAGGGCTACTTCAAGGGCTTCTTTTCCTCCATGAAATTTCCCAACAAGGGATACAATTTCTTCATCATTTAAAATCTCAATTGCTTTTTCCCGCATCATGACTGGACCTCTTTTTCCTCCAGCATCTCCATCTCCGCCAACTTCATAAAGCACGCCCAGAAAGTACGGCTCTGTTTCCCGCTGTGGTGTCCGAACAAGGGTTTCTGTCCGATAGCTTTCCAAACCTCCGTCGCCGGGATGTCGTACTCTGACCATTTGAAAATGAGCACCCCATCTGGTTTAAGTACACGCATACACTCTTGGAAACCATCGTGGAGCATCTGCGGCCAGTTCTTATCCAGCTTCCCGTATTTCTTTACCAGCCAGGCCGTTTCCTTCGCGCCAGTCAAATGGGGTGGGTCAAATACCACTAAAGAGAAAGAGTTGTCCGGGAATGGCAGGTTGGTGAAATCACATACCACATCCGGATTGATGTCCAGTGTGCAATTCCCGGCGTTTTTCCAAAGGTGGTGATACTGCTCCCGGCGCTTATCGCAGTACACAGCTGCTGGATGGTGCTTGTTAAACCAGATAGACCTTGCACCGCATGTCACGTCAAGGATTTTCTTTTCCATAAAGTATCTCCACTTCCTCCGCGCTCAGAATCGGTGCGCGGGTGTTCCAGTATGCCACGGCATTTTTCTTTGTCTGGTGTGCGCACCCATAAGCTCCGCAGTGGTGTTTCTTGCACGACACCGCATACACCGGCTTCCCACCCGTATGGATTTCCTGCAGCTCAGCTTCTCCGCCACATCTCCAGCACGGCACCAGCACCCCCGCATCCGTCAGCCGCTTCGCCGCCTCGTGGTCGTCCATCAGGGCGCGCTTTTCATCCAACAAACACTGCTCCATACAACTTCTTGCCTCCACGAAAATGATAATACTCCTGCCCCTCTGGGACCTCCTGGACCGCTCTCAGCACCGCCGGGTGACCGTCCATGTTGATGCACCATTCCCAGTCTGGGACCAGCTCTTTCATCCAACTCTCCAGGGGTAGTAGCGTGTAGGTCATGCCCCAGGCGCTTGTGACATCAAACAGGGACATCTGGTCCATTTTTATCTATCATCTCTTTCAGCTCTTTCAGATATCCCATCTCGGCTTTGTACATCCGCTCAGTGCTCCCGACCAAAGTCCCTTGCAGCCTGTGCTCAAGCCAGGTTATCACCTGGTCAAGAGGCGGTCTTTCGTTTCCCGTATTCACAACCATCTTCTCCTTCCGTTACGTCGTCCAGCTTTGGTGCGGCATCGCACACACAGCGGTGGATTTCCTTCCCGGTCTCGTCGTCCATGTCCAAGCGCCAATATCTGCACTTAGCGCACTTCACCTTGGCCTTCCCGGACTTGCGCATTTTCTCCAACTTCAACTCGGCGTCATACAAAAGCTTGTCCACGTTCTTGCTGTACTCTGTCAGCTTCTTGTACTTCCAGCTTAGAGCGGAAAGGGCAAGCCCCAACTCAGTTAGCAGCTCATTGACCCGATCACCCGGGACCGGCCGCATCGCCTTCTCTGCCAGCTCGTCATAGTACTCATTCATCGTTATTCCTCCGCTCAAAATACCTTGCTTCACCCCATGGGTTGCAGTAATTATACCTTGCGCAGCACCACCCGTCATTCCCGCTTACCATGGGATAGTTCCGCTCGCCCCACTTGCACATGGAGCATGTCTTAGACCGCCGCTCCCTGTTTTCGGCCATTTCTTTGCGCTTTTTCTCGGCCCATTTTTTGTACTTCTCCTGGTACTGTTTCGGGACAGTGTATTTTGTGATGCTCTGCGTCTCCATTAGCGGATCAACGTCCTGCAAAACCATATCAATGACCGCCACCATGCCCTTCCAGTTGTTCATGCCATAGGGTTTAAAATTGTCTCCCACCTTCTCAATGGCGGCTTTCAGGTCGCGCAAGGCCTTTCGGTAGACTGGGTAGTATTGCAGGGAGATTCCATTCATTCCTCTCCCTCCCCAAACTCAATCCCGCCCCCGCAGTAGGGACAAGGGTCCATGCCATACACCGGGTACTGGTAGCAGTGTGGGCACTCGTCCAGGTAAATCTCGCGGGCGTTCTCCCCGGTGCAGTCCGTTGTCCAGTCCTTGCGCCAGATTACAGGCTTTTTGTCCATCTCTCCCTCAACCTCCTCCAATACTCTCGGAACCAGCATTTCCACTGGTAGCAGCCGTTGTTGTACACACACCGCCCATTCTCGCCGCACGCTCCGCACGGACTAGGGCCCAGTACCTGTTCATCCGCTCCCGGTTCTTCTCCCGGGCAAGCCCGCCCATCCATTCCGCGTGGGCTCTCAGGCGCTCCAGCTTTTTCACCGGCTCCTCTTTTTCTCTCGGGTGGCGCTCCCTCCATCGCTTTGCGACCCTCCTCTTTTTCAGGCAGCAGTCCATGCACAGTTTCGTCCCGTTCCACGCTTTATGCTTCCCACATTCTGCGCATATGCCGTTCTGGACCCGTTCCGCCCGCTGCTCTTTCCGTTTGGCGTTCTGCTCCGCCGTCCGCCTGTTCGGGTGCGTTTTTTTGTATTTCTCCGCGTACTCAGCCTCTTTCAGCGAGCACTCCACGCACCTGGTCCTCCCATCTAGCGCAGGCTCCTTCCCACACCTGACACAGATGCCACGCATTTTTCGGTA
>CALUPN010000139.1 GCA_944322625.1 Candidatus Gastranaerophilales bacterium
AAAATCACTTTTTTTTGGAAAGTTACTACTATATAAAAGAGTTTAAAAATGATACGGAAAGCGTATCAGGTGTAAAGTAAGTGTAAATATATATATACATATATTTACACACATATGTTCGATATAATAATATATATATATATATATATTATATAGAGATATATAAAAATAGAAAATAGTAAATATAAGAGAGTTGCAACATAAACCGACATGAAGGGTGGATGAGGGTTACGGATTATACAGAAAGCGTATGCTTTTTTTTAATTTATAAAAAGTAGTAACCTGGGGGAAAAAAGTAAAACTTACCTTCTTGTCCCTTTTTGTCGTGCAAAAAAAGTGACCTCCAAAAACACAAACATTTTAGTACTAAAGTGTAAAGCAAATATTTGTTTGTATGATATGAAGTGTCAAGTAAATGTAAAGTAGAAGGGGTATATAAAAAAGGGGTCTGGAATGGACCCCGTTGCTTACTCAGCTTTCTTTTTGATAACTGCGTAAACGTATTCGTGTACCTCATTAGTCAAAGTGATTGCATGTAGCACTTCTTCTATTGAGATATTACGTACTACTGTAAAACGTGCTAATGCTTTCATTAGCTGCATCTTATCAATAGTTTCGAGCTTGCGATAGTATTTAGGATACTCTACATATTTATGTTGAGTAGCTCTAATACGATCAGCTTCATCTTTCTTAGCTTTGTAATCTTTAAACATCTTGTTGTTAGTATTAACAACATGAGTATTGATTTGAGCTAATAATTGATTTATAGCTCTAGTTACGTCTTTGTTAGACATATTCGCTCCTCCTTCCTTGAACACAGTTTATAGACTTGTTCGGGTCTTTATTTAGGATTCTTTTGTATATGGTCAGTTTCTTTTGCTTAGCTATGTTATACATAAGCATAGATCCTTTAGAATCTGGATACATTATTACTAACAATATATCTGCATTATTAGCCATTTCTGTGTTTCTGATATAGCCAGCTCTTTTACCATATCTATCCCAATCTGGTGCAAATCTCATTAAGTTTATGTTATGTTCTTTGGCATAACGTTCACCTAGTGAGTCTACACCTCTAGCAGTACCTGATATAATAGTGTCTATATGATGTCTAGATCTTATGAAGTCTACGTCCTTTTCTACGGCGCTGTAATCCGTGTAATATCTAGATCCTGCTATAATTAATTTAGCCATCTTACAACAGCTCCTTTCTAGGCAGTTTATAGACTTGCTTGGGTCTTTCAATACTATTTATCCACCATAGATTATTGTGGAAATGCCATGTTATACTAGGCAGTTTTATTATGTAACTTATTATATCTAGTATTTCTGGTATGTGTTCTAGATACATTATGTTGGCTGAGAAGTTTCCAGTATAGTCTTTTGCTTTATAATCTAATCTTACTAGCTTATGATATTTATCTATTAAGGCTACATTGTACATCTTATATCTAGATTCATATACTATAGATATTGTTATGTTGAATCTTGTATGTATTTTGAATCTACAATATCCTGTTATTACCATTAATTCATGTATGTCTTTTATATCTTGTTCTTTTAGTGCATAGGTGTGTATCCACTTATCTAGTTGTATTGACTTATTATTAGATATACTTAGGTACATATTACTGTATAGTTGTTTTCGTGTCATAATCTCACCTCCTTTGTTTAATTTGTTTTGTTTAATTTTAGTCATCGAGCATCACATCCTTTCTTTCTTATCATCTTGATGACTATTGAGGTCTCTTGAAAATCCAACTCTAGAATACCCTGGGTCGGTTTTAAATTATAGGACCTCACGGTCCTTATATATCCCGTAAAGCCCTAGGGTGTGTGTTGGCTTTAATAAAATAACACAAATCACACACCTGTCTTAAAAATAAAATAACACACATACACACATGTGCCATAAAAATAAAATACACACATTCACACACACTCATAAAAATCCAAACACAAACACTACCCAACTCCCCAACAATATGCTATACTATATCCAGGAGGTACATATGCAAAAGTTATCTAAGACAATTACCATAGGTATTACTTCAGATGATAGAGCCGCTGTTCGGATTGAACCAGATGTTACAGCTGCAGATGCACTACAACTATTAGGTACTCTAGCTCTCCATATACTAAGTGCCTACAGAGCTATCGCAGTGTCAAACCTAAACATCGCACATAACTCAGGTAATACGCCGAAATCCCAAAAGCTGAATAACAAAGAACTACAAGCCGCTATTACAGGTATTACCGAGTCCATGTACGACGCAGCGAATTCGGTGTTCTCTACAGTTCTAACACAGTTCTACCCTGAGGCGCCTAGGAACTCTTTAGATGAAGAAGCGATTATTCAGTTAACAAATCAACTAATTGAAGAACGGTATGAAAAACTTACACCTAAAGAAAAACACCTTTATAAGAAAAACTACGATGCTGTATTAGCTAATCTACAAACAGAGATCAAAACCAAAACCAAAAACACAAAGGAACAACAAACAGATGTCGAATCTAACCACAGAACAGATAAAGAAAGCTAAGGAACAGTTCCGAAGTACACACGACTACCAAAACTTCGGAGCATCTTTAGATGAGGCACTTGCCACAGACACAAGCACTCCAAGACTAACGGTTGCAAGCACCCTAGGGGCTCAGGTCCCATCCCCGAACAACAACAACAAACAGGAGTCAGGACAAAAAGAACTAAAAGAACAAAAAGAACAAAAAGAACTAAAAGAACAAAAAGAACTAAAAGAACAAAATAAGAAGCAACTAGACTCTGTCCTAAGAACTTTTAAGACTAAACTAAACGTAGAGCCTGATTCTATTTTAGATATTCTTTATAACCAAAAACGTTGTCCGAGGTGTAACGCAAGATTGCAACCAACAACCTCCATTTCAGGTTCACCAAGTACGGACTGGATGGAGTGTTCCAATCCGAGCTGTAACACCTATGTAGATACCTACCATCCGATGCTCCACCAAGCATCTGTGCATAGAGATCCACATAGGATTATTGGGAACTTCGGGTCCTACGGTACAGGTAAAACTAAGACCTCTGAAAAAGAAATTGAAAAACATATTT
>CALUPN010000140.1 GCA_944322625.1 Candidatus Gastranaerophilales bacterium
ATTCAGAGAGGGGGTATCCGGTGCGGGACGCCCCCCCCCCTATCATGGATTAAACATTTAAGGTCTCTGCTTCAATCTCCTTTACAACTTTCTTATAATTTCCTGTAACGTTAAACTCAACAATCTCATCAATTGCTTGCTCTATAGCTAGGTTCTGGTCGCTCTCACTCAATTCATCAGAAGTTTCACAGATTCTTGCTAAGTATTCGCATGTATTGTATCCATTGTCTTCATCATATCGATACCAATCGTCGAACTGTGTGAAAGGATCATAAGGATTGTCAAGTGTTGTAAGCATACAAGCACGCATGATAGTAATCTCCTTTCTTGATAGATCATGTGTTCTATACTTAAGAACAACTCTAATACATTAACTATTCATTGCATTTGTAACAGTGGAGGTTGAAACCCCAAGAGCATCCGCTATCTCAGCAGTAGTGTATCCTCTAACAGCCATAGACTTAGCTCTTGCTAACTTCGCATCTGTCATAGCAGTCTTAGTTCTTGGTGTAGCTAATTGTTTTAGCTTATCCAAATCTGTATTATTAATAATCTGATTCAAGGTATTATTACTGATAGCACCAGCCTGTATTGCCTGCCACTCTCTTTCTGTAATGTCTATTCTCTGCTTACCTGCTCCAACACGGGACCTTGCTGTTGTTAAGCAACGGCCCTTTTCTTTTTTCTGCTGGTCCTTGTCCATATCTGGATTTGCCTCTTTCTTTGCTTGAAACATAGCGTTTGCTATGAGCTGAGCCTTTCTTTCAAGGGGCGCATTTTTAAGGGCCACATTTAATTTAGACTGGAGGCTCTCTACTTCAGAAGCGTATGCTTTTTTTGCAGAGGGGGAGTATTTTGTCGGTTGTATCCGGGTGTATTCTTTTCTTGCTTGGTTCCCCAGTGCTTTCAATTTGTTTGCGTGGTCGGCATAAATAGACTCCATTAAAGTTCCAGATGAAAGCTCATAAGCATCTTTTGCTTCTGCCATCTTTGTAGAACGTGTGGTTCTTTGAATAACTTTGGTTCGAACTTCTCCGGACTTTGTTGTGTAGGTCCTCGTGTAGGTAGAACCTGTAGGAGTGTATAACTTTTCTCCAGTATTAGGATCGATATACTGTCTTCTCTTTCTTCCTGTGACGGGATCTGTTATAAGAATACCTTCCTCCCTCTCTGGGACATTCGCTTGCGATGATGCTCTTGAGATAAGGGTGGAAGCTCCTGCATTTTCTCTACCCTGATACTTCTTTTTCAGCTCAGCAATTCCATTGTCAGCATAGGATTGTTTATAATTGAGCTTATGCTTTTCCGCATCAATAACAACCATAGAATGGCGAACCGCTCTTGCAATTTCATCATCGGTAGCTCCTTTGATTGTCATATCGGTAATCAGGTTTGAAACGTCTCCCATCTTAACACCTTTCAAATGAGGTGTCATAACTTTCATTCCATCATACCCTGGATACATTTCTTTCGGATCGAAGTCTTCTAATTCTTTTAAAGGAGACTTTGTTTTGATCTTAACATTTTTAACAGGTATGGTAAGAACATTATCCCCATCAAAGTCTGCTCCTGATAACCTTTCAGCAACTTTACTATTGATTCCAACCGCATCGATTGCGTTTCCAATTAAATCCTTCGCCGGTTTGTATCGGTTGTTTACCGTCAACTCCGGGATCTCAAAAGGTCCTCCATGAGGATGACGAATCAGAACAACGCGCTCTCCATCTCGATAGTTTGGCGCATAGATTTCATTCTCTTTCAGACCAGGAAAAGGAAGAATAACATTAGTCGATTGTCTTGGTAATGCGGCTCCTTTCAAATGAACAGCGCTCGAATCACAGTCATCAGCGAAGGATTCCAGTAATTTCTTTTTTACTGCAGGATTTGTTAACGACATGATCTCATCAAATTCTTCCTTCTTACTATCATAAGCTAAGCCTAACTGCTTCTTAGCAAGAGAGGGAGATTGTTTTGAAAGGAACTGAGATGAAAGGGATCTACTCCAATCATTCCAGTTTCCTTCCTCATAAATAATGTTTAATGCTGATTGCTGTGTCTTTCCATTCTTATCTTTGTAATGTCTTTGTGCAAGAACAAGTTCGTCATCCTGTCGAATATTTGCTCCAAATGGATTTTCAGGATCATCCTTCATTTTTTTGAACGTATCCATTTTTGATGTTCCTTTGTGTTTGTTGGTGTTAAATACAACATCATAACCATCTGGAATATCATTGGAGTACATTGCCATTCCTTTTAAGTAATGAGTTCCATTTACAGCAATACGAACCTGCGCGTATCTTGCTCTTCCGAGAGATACTTCATCCACACCAGGACGAAGCTCGATTACTCCATCCTTCTCTTTTCCACCATCTTCATTATAACGAACATAAACGCGGTCTGAGCTAATGGATCTTGGGGGTTCAATTTTGGTGAATGTCTTCCCTCCATCATCTGTATATTGTTGTCCAACAGGCATTTGAATATTTGCTTTGTTCTTATTTACTTCAGACCACTCGACTCCAGGTTTTGCTAAAACCATAAGTGAGGTATCCTCACCAGTTCCAAGCTGTTTCGTCTTAAGATAATAAACCTTATAGCCTTGATCTTCCAGTACAGAAACAGCAGTCTTCAGTTTGGTTCTGCTTACACCCATATATCGTTCAACGCCGGCTCCAATATCAACGTAATTTGCTGAATCAACGGCATCTTTCAACATATTAGAAGTAGCATAAACCGAATCCGCTCTTTCTTGTAAGGCTGGTTTCAAAAGATTACGAACGGAACTTTCATTAATTCCCATTCGTTCTCCGATAGCGGTATTTGAAAGGCCCTTATCTTTCAATCGAAGCGCTTCTGCCATATCTCCTCGACGCTTTTCAATTCTGGCTATGGTTCTTGCTTGACGAAGCTGTGTGGTGTTCATTCCAAAACCTTCGGCGATTTCTTTATCGCTTAGGCCTTTCGCTTTTAGAGCATCGACCATGCTATAGAAATCTTTACTTCTTTGATACGGATTCTCACCAGATCCCCAAGGATATCTTCCAGATCTTCTAAGAATTCCATAGTGCATTAACACTGGCATGATCAACCCTCCATTTCTATTTCATCAATTCTTTTGTCAAACAAAATGATTTTGTCCATGATTTCTAAAATATCATCAGAAGGCGGTTCATGAACATAGACCTCTCCTGATTGATAAATGCGCAATTCCATATCGATGTCCTGCGGTTGTTTTCGATATTCCAAACAGAACAATGCTGCATAAATTTCCAACTGATGCATCGACGTTGGGGAAACACCAGTTTTCAAATCATGTATTCGCAAAAGATTTTTGTTAAACGAAATTGCATCGGCGGTTCCAAAACAATTCTCTGAATAATATAAGGGTTGTTCTGGCGTCATTTTATAGCCGATCGCGTCGTTTACATACATGTTCAATGTTTTTCGAGTTCTAGGAAGTTTCACTCCTAAACGAATACATTGACAAGCGAATGCATGTAATTCAGTTCCTCTCTGGGTAGCTAAATATTTTAAATACGTGTCGGATAACTTTTCTTCATCATAATTAATCCAATGGTATTTACTTGCGCTTAGAAACGCGTGCTTTCCTTCGAGGTCGGAATGCTTTTTGAAGTTCATGTAATACTTCCTCCTTGTTTTCAGGATAAACGAATGCAGCGAAGGACATCTCATTCATTTCATCAACATAATAATCTTGATTCGGTTGATGAGGAGCATCACTAGATCGCTTACATTCTAAAGCTGCCCATCGATCTTTATAAAGAACAGTAAGATCTGGAATTCCCTGAATATAGTTCGGATCATTTTTCAGAACCTTACAACCAGGAAGCAGCTCTTTAATTTCAGCAATAAGCTGAGATTGAAATTTGTTCTCTCTTTTCATAGGCAACCTCCGCAAAAACAAAAATAGAAGAAATAAAGTAAGACATGTAGGGGGAGATAAAAGTCTTACTCTACTCCTTCTATTATAGCATAAGATTTTCGCGCGAGGCTAAGAAACAAAATCTCTTTCATTAAAATTCTTTTTCTCTTCTAAGCATCTTCGAATTCCAATATCAATGGGCGAAGGACTTCTAAGATGGTAATAATATAAATCAATATATGGGGTATTTCTTCGATCAATCCTCCCCGCCGCCTGCACCATGATTTTATAGGAATAATTTTGCGAGTAAAATATAATTACGTTTGTCTCAATGCAATTCCAACCTTCAGCACAAGCAGTATATTGTACAAGATAGCACCATCGATCTTTTTGTGGAATCGACTCGTGAATATGTCCGTTCCATTCTGCAATTGTTCCCAAAGAGCTGAGGGTTCGCAAGATCTCTAACTCATAATCAAAATTGTAAAATATAATTAATCTTGGATATTCGTTCCAAAGCTTTTTAATTTCTTCCAATCGGGAAGGATCAGAGTTTACAATTTTCCGAAGGGCAGCACAGTATTCGCTTGCGTCTCGAATTGGCTCATTAGTAAATGGGTTCCATCGCCTCACGCTTACCTGCTTGTATTTCTCTTTATCAAATTTTGTGAGAATCGTTTTCTCATGTCCTACGGTTTGCTTCTTACAAATCATTCGAACCGTAATCTCTCTTCGATGCTTTAGCAAAGTGCCAGTTCCAATATATTTTTCAATTTTTGGAAACTTTGAAAATCTCGCATATACAATATGTTGTCTTTCAAAATCGGTTTTATTCTTATAAAAACCGTTTGCAATAAACACAGGAATATAATCGCTCCAAGTATCTCCAGGCGTTGCACTTAATAGAATCCAGTCATTCTTTTTCGCAATTTTAATAAAAGTTTTGGACCATGCCCCATATCCAACAACTCTTTGCTCATCAAATATAAAGAACGCGTTTTCTTTCCCCTCATACTTCTTAATATTGTTCCAAGAATCTACAGTAAGTAAAACATTATTCATACTAGACTCTCGATTTGTAGTAATGCAAAACGGCGCAGCTTCTCCTTCCCAATCTAAAGTATCTCTTTTTCTTGCGGTTGTGATCACATATATGTCTCTCGGATTCTTCATGGGCTTTGTTTTTCCAACACCATTGATGCGTAACGAACCTTCGCATTCTTTTAAATAATAGTAAGCTAGAGCTGTTCGACTTTTTCCAGAACCGACTCCACC
>CALUPN010000141.1 GCA_944322625.1 Candidatus Gastranaerophilales bacterium
CATCACTGGAGTAAAATAGATCACGGTACAATAATCGGAGTCTCTGCTATATATGCTCACTGCTGTTGTATAGTTTAAAAACTGCTCAATTTTACCAAATATAGCATTTGCAATTTTAATATAATGGTACATTCCCTCTGCATGTTTTCTTCGTTCGATATTCTGATAAAGCTTTCGATTGTGAATGACTACTTTAGAAGGTCCTTCTAAATCACTTGCATGTAAACTCAGTCCAATATTCTTCAGATTATTGATGGTAATCTGATTCGTAGAAAACTCAAACTGATTATCCATTATTCAATCACCTCCGTTACTTCTCTCAAGTTCTTATTCAGAATGCTGGTGCCAATTGCAACATCGTACATGCACTGAAAACAGAGAATAAATGGATCCATGTTCTTTCTGGATAGAAATCTAGCTTTTGCTGGCTTATCTTCCTTCTTATTTGCTCGAACCACCATGATTCCCTCTACTGTATTCTTTCCGTAGATCTCTTCATAGATCATTACATATGCTGCCAATTGTAAAAACTGTGTCAGATAGAATTCGGATGAGGTTTTGTAGTCTACAAAGATTACTTTCTCCGGATCTTTCCAACCAGCAATTCCGCAATCAATCGTACCACCAAGATTTTCACCGACAACAACTTTCTCAGTGAATACAACATCATATGTATGATGCTTAATAAATTTTCTGAACCAGAGGAAGAAGCTATTAATGGCTCGGATTGATTCCTTCTTATCAGAATCAGATTCAATATGGTAATATTCAAAATCTGTTACAGCAATCGTTTTCTTGTTAAAATACATCTCAATTACAGAGTGAAAGAGAGAACCAATATTAGCGGTTCTCTCCAACTCGTCTTTGTATTTTACACCCTTAAACCCGAGCATATTCGCCCAAACTGCGATTTGCTCCTTTGAGAGGACTTTGATAACTTCAGAAACTCGCATGACATGTTCGCCATGCGAGTTTACATAGTATTTATAGTTATTATCTGTATGCTTCATTATAACTCTTCCTTTTCTTCAAAATCATCACATCTATAATAAGGTAAATTATATTCATCCTTTTTACTGGTATGTCCCCATTTGACACACCGATAGAAAGGTTGTAATCGTACACATTTTGATGCAACACTATCAGCGTGTTCCGGATCGATTGGATATCGTTCTAATGTTCCCATGAGCTTTCCATATTTACATGATGAACATCTCTGTCGATGCATGATATCATTTCCAATCATGCAATCTTGCACAGGCTTTTCACTGTCCGAATGAGGGCATATGTATTGAAATGTATGGAGACATTTTATCGGAACTGGAGATTTCAATATCCCAAACTCTTTCGGTGTAATCGTTTTCTCTTCTGTTGTACATTTTGAACAGCTCATACAGGAGAATTGTGTTTTCACTGGAATTCGGAGTAATACATCATAGTCACCAAAGATATACGACATCACAATCAACCTCACTTAATTATAATACTATTGAGTTTTGCTTCAAAAATAACAGCCGAACAAGTATATATTAAGGTATTCGACTTATACGAATGTCCATCCGATATCAGAAAGGAGTTTCATATATGCTGGAACATATGGCAAATGTATTCCTTCCATCTTGCGAAGATACATTGGATGAAGCCGTTGGGGAGCGAAAAATCTTCTATCGGCTTGGTGAATCCGAATTTTTTCAGTATGCCAACAAGAACACTGGCAGTGGTGGGTTAGCGTTAATTGATATTATCCCCAGAATGGTTGTAGAGAACCAGGGCTTTGATCGTGTTTATCTGGACAGATTCGATAAAAGCCTGGTATATGAACTGTTTGAATCTGCTCGGTATAAGCTGAATTGCAAAGCTGCAATGAAAGCAATGCTTGAGAGCGGTGATGTTGTTCTCGTTTATAGGAGTCAGTATCGAATTCCTACTTCCATTCCGTACATTGTCCAGACTAGCAAGCTTGGTACAAAGGTATTTGCAAATATTTCTGATTTTGTGGAGATGGATCAGTATGGTAAATATAATGTGGTCCAGACTCGAAATTACAATGCTCTGATGGCTGTTATCTTCGCTGCTTGTATTGCACAGAGAATTGTCAGTCGGAAGAGTATGCTTCCTGCAAGCTTGCTGGATGGGTTCGCTTTATCCTATGCAACCATGCTGGAGACTGTGATCAACAGTCTGGTACATATGGATCCTGTCATGCAGGATAAGATGAAGTATCTTGCAACTGAATTTGCGTTGATTCAAATGTATGGGACCGAGACTGGTACCAAGTTGTTTTATCGGTATAAGGATAAGTATTATCCGAAGCTGAGCAAGCTGGTAACAGATACGATTGATAACCAGTTCCAGCTGGATCATTTTGATAACATGACACTCTTTATCGAGGAACTGAAGAAGAATTATCCATCTATGAAAGGATTAACTCCTTATCTTGTGATGGATAAATGGATTCGTCGGTATGGTCCTGCAACCGTTATGAGCATTGATTATCTGGGATATCATCTGTATACAATTTGCATGGTATTGATGGAATCCCCATTAATCACCAGAATGACTATGGAGCCAATCATGGTGAAAAACAAGGGAACTGAAATGTATCGAGAACTTCAAAACATCATTTAACAGGTACGATGGGAGGGGAGAGATGCTCCCTTCCCATCACTTTAAATGAAAGGAGTGAATTGATTCTTGAATATCCAAGAAACTAGAAAATCTGACCTATTCAACATCATTTCTTGGCTTGGATTATTGTGTACCGAAGAACGTCGGATTCGTCAAGTCAGAGAAGAGGGTCATAATATCTATGAACCACTGGATCTAACATATGATGATGTGGAACGTGTTGGATATTTTAATCCACATGTTGCAATGCCTCCGAAATATAAAGATCATACAGAACTTTGGTTCGAAGATCATTATATCAATCCAAAGTCAGTTCAGTGGATAGAAACAGTTAATCGACTTTATGCAATTTTAGATCAGCAATATGATGAGCTAGTTCCAGTTATGTGCTATTACAATCCGAGTATTTTGTATCGGTACAGTAATATTGCAGATAATGAGGATACAGAATATGCGCATGTGTACACAGTGAATACAAAAGAACTTCGGTTTTCTGGTATTCACAATATCGAACATGCTGCATATTATATTTCACAAGATCAAGTTTGTATTCCAGAGACTACCTGGTTAGATGATCATACCATTCAATTTCGTGCTCCATATAAGCACGACATTGATTTTTTCTTATGTGCAAATGTAGCCAGTGTTGTAAAGATGACAAAAGATACTGGAGCATTTGTAGATAATGCTTATAGTAACTATTGTTATCATCAGATCATTGTAGACCACAGTTCTACCTATCCAATCGATGCAAGATTTTATCCCTGTATTCGAGTTGATAAAGATTGTACGGTTCGTGTACTGACAGATAGCTATGATACAATTCTGTCTCCAGAAACTGCACGATTGGTAAACTATCCAGAGTTCATTGATTTCATTGATCCCTATAGTACGGATCATGAGTATCTGAATCAGTTACAACCTGTCGATGATATTATTACCAGCGATGACACGGATGAAGAGATTATTGAAAAGTTCAAAAAGATTGCATCATATTGTTATCGAATGTGGGAGTGTTATCCAATTGATACAACCATGCAGAATGATTATTGTATCTGTGATAACAGCAAGTTAAGCAACAAGACATTTATGTTAAAACCGGTAGAACTCTTCAATGAGAAAGTTGAGAAAATCTGCTCAACTGTTCCCTATGAACCATTTAGAGATCTGATCTTCTACCATGGTGTTATTTTCAGTGATTATACAGTAAAATCATTGAAAGTAAATTCTGATGGAATTCTGGTAGAAAATCCATATGGAACTCCTACCTACCTAATTGACCAATCGTATGATATTGATGGATTCAGTATTGTAAAATTCAATACAGCAGAAGATACCAGTATCATGAATATTGGAGAGTACATTGATGTAGATAAAATCATCCACCTTCATTATAAGTTAAACCGGTTTTATCGAAATTTGTTTGTTATCCGTCAGGAATTATTAGATTCTCCA
>CALUPN010000142.1 GCA_944322625.1 Candidatus Gastranaerophilales bacterium
GGTTATGAATACCATAACTTAAAGTGGTATTCACGTTTACCAAGTTATACTTCACACTTGGGAAATTTTCAGAATTATTGATTATGTCGTTTACAACAGGTTCAATTATATCTCGAATGATATATCGAGGTGTTTGATGTCCTTTTGTCAGCCCATAGTTATATAAATACTTGATGCTATTCTTTGTGAATGGGTACAAACACAGTTTTTTCCCAAATCCGATTGATACATATTCCCATTTGGATCCCTGTTTCACTTCATGTACAGGATAGTCTGCAGGATTAGCATGATTATTTAGCCACGTATTAACAACATCTTCTGTTAATGACATTGTATTTACATATCTGCCAACAAACTCAAATAATTCGTTGTCGTCAAAAACATCACTGGGGATATATACGTACTGTGTAATTCTATCTTTGTGATTATCACGGAAGTTATTCTGCAGATAGTTGCTCGTTGTGCCTACGATTGAAGAGATACGACAAAGATTATCTGCTGCATTCATTCCTGTATGCTCAACAATTAACGCATCCAAAAGAGCATCATCAACACCTGTAAACGATGTAACGTCTTCTATAAACAGCGTCAAGTTCTTCTCAAGGCGATACAATTCTTTCCTGATATCTTGGAATATTTGCCTAAAATCGCCTGGCTCAATTCCTGCACACCGCTGAATAACATCATTCACAAATTGGTTCAAATATGAGGCAAGTACACTAGCAGATTCTGCACCACTTTCGTCAGCCATAAGTTCTCTTGCCATTTTTTCAGCTTTAGGATCAGCACCAGCTCGATGAATATCCTCAAATAAATCTGCAGAAACATAAAAGTCTTCCGGAAGGAATTGAGCAATCGTATCACGGTCAACAAGTGTATGTTCAGCGATCTTTGAATACATCCGTTCAATCGGACCTTTCTCTGACATTAAATGATCATGAACGACTTCATTGTTCAAGAACGCTTCTAATCTCTTCCGTTTGACATTTGTAATCTTAATTGGATGACTGTCATCGTCATTGTGCAACTCAATTATGAAATTATGATAAATCATGTCTTTGAGTTTGTTCTCATCCACAAAGACAGATGCCTTAACTAACCGCTCATAGATTTCTCTATTTGCAATTCCTTTGACTTCTGGTTTCTCTAACAGCTGTCGAATTGTTCCTTTTAATGTATTGTCGCTTCTACGAATAAACAAAACAACTTCATTATCAGGCTTTACTTGTTCGAACTTTGCTTCAAACCATCGAATCAAATGAGACTTTCCTGTACCGCTCTGGCCATAAACAGCAATAAACTGATGCTGATTATTCGGATTAAGTACATATTGATCAAACACTTCTTCTTCGGAATAGTTTTTCCCACCTGACGGAAGGATGTCAAACTTATTAAGAAGATGCAATCTATTGATAGCGACATGCGTAGCAAGGAAATCACCTTGTGAAGCAGTAATCGAGTCGGGTTTCACAACATATGAAATCCGATCTCTAGCAATATTTATATCCATAAAGGTGCCTCCTATTTACTAATGGTAATGTTTGTAACAGTTCCTGTAATCGCATGAGCTTTTAACGGATATAAATTCCATATATCTTCTTGATCCAATATGTGCTCTAATTTGATGCAACCGGAATCATGAAGAGCACGAAGTCCATTGGATATGCCATAGTTAATCTTTCGATTCGATGGATTCGTATCAATCACAATGTTGCAATAAGGACGTAAGCGCTCGATAAACTCTCCGAAAGAATAACGTTTTTTCTTCTCAAAGCCCGCATTATCAATTAAATCCTTTAGAAATACATCCGCATTAGGTATTAGAAACATGTCTTGAAGATAGCCAAATCCCAAAAAAGACACCCAGAACCTCCAGGCGCGCATTGCCATAGCATCTACTGGCCTTCCTATCAACTGACTCATCTGTGGCGCCATCGCAGCAACATTTTTCTCACCATTAAGGACTTGATTACCCAAACTATAATAAGCTGAGGTAACTTGATAAAACTGTCCGTTTTTAAATTGCTCAAGCTGTCCATTGATATATTTCCGCATGCTTTCAATCGACTTTATTACTTCCGGATTAACCGCAAGCGAAATCATATTGTCAGAAATTGAGATAAGTCTTAATTCTTCAGCTGCATTTCTATAATCCGCGTAATATGAAGAACTATTGTGCAGGAATTCCGGCTCCATTCTCTCCTTTAAATCGGAACTAGAAATCGGCCTCTTTTCGACAATTTTGCAAAGTGTAAATACCCTTTCAGGTATTGCAGGTGTTGCCATCCGATCATTAAACATACTGACCACCTTCTTTCGAGCATATTACATTTATAGGCATTACAGGTCCGTCAATTAAATCTGTGAAAGCCTTATTTAGTGATTCGAAGTATACGTTTTCTTTAATAATGTGAATCAAGCGAATGAATGATTTATTAGAAAGATACTGTCTCACCATTTTTAATTGATTATAGACATCTCCCTCCTCGCCGCTATATACAATTGCGACTAAACCTGAGACGTAATAGTAGCACGACTTCGACATAAGATCCCTTAATTCACTGCAATCTATTACCAACAAACTGTTTCCCGAATGGCTGGCAGAAGCCCCCTCGTTCAGCTTTAGATCCGATTCTGTAATTAGAACAGATAATCTCTTCTTCTGAAGCTCTTCTATCAAAAACATTCTTTGCTTTTCATCCGCATATACTACCATTTCATAAGCCGGCCCAAATAATGCCAGCTGATCCATCGCAAGCTGCTTCACAGGTTGTGTAACTGGTCTTTTTAATGAGAATTCATAAAAATCTCCTTCAATTGCCTCGTTGTGTGCATCACAGCCAGCGCAGTATTCTGATACTTTATCGTATGTTTCATAGAACATTTCCGACCAGCAAGACTTCCCGCTTTGCAAGATGGCCTTTTTAATTTGTTTAAATGCCTCATTATAGTAATCCCATTCTTGAGTACGAATAGATTCAATTTTCTGTTGCAGTGCATTATCATTCGTTCTAAGCAAATCGTCATTTATGCTTACCACAAATATGTAATTATCGTTTTGTGGTAATACTTCCATAATGCTGATCATGTTATATCTTCTTAAAAGAAGCAGAACATAAATGTTCCAGTTCATATCTGTCTCAGAAACCGGCGCATCATCAAATTCATCAACAACATTGTATTTAGGT
>CALUPN010000143.1 GCA_944322625.1 Candidatus Gastranaerophilales bacterium
TATTACCGCGGCTGCTGGCACGGAGTTAGCCGGTGCTTCCTCTGTAGGTACCGTCAAGTTTCGTCCCTACTGACAGATCTTTACACCCCGAAGGGCTTCATCAATCACGCGGCGTTGCTGCGTCAGGCTTTCGCCCATTGCGCAAAATTCCCTACTGCTGCCTCCCGTAGGAGTATGGGCCGTGTCTCAGTCCCATTGTGGCTGATCATCCTCTCAAACCAGCTACTGATCGTCGCCTTGGTAGTCCATTACACCACCAACTAGCTAATCAGATGCAGACTCATCCTAGAGCACCGGAGTTTTCAAGAATACTATCTCAAGTACGCTCATATGGGGTATTAGCAGAAGTTTCCCTCCGTTGTCCCCCTCTCTAGGGCAGATTCTCTACATATTACTCACCCGTCCGCCACTGTCCTCTGGTGCAAGCACCAGATTCTCGTTCGACTTGCATGTATGAAGCACGCCGCCAGCGTTCGTCCTGAGCCAGGATCAAACTCTCCATTGTCAGAAAAGTTATGTCCTCATGTATCTAGTTAACTAGACACAAGCTCGAACTTCATTTTTTTGTCCGTATCACTTGCGAATTAACAAGTTTTTCGTCTTCAGCTATTCTGTTGTCAAGGTGCAAAGCAGAAACCTCTGCACTTTGCCTTTTATTTTCATGCTATTTATAAAAATTCAGGCTCTGTTTTGTGAAGATGACCGAACTACTCATTTCCTCCGGTTGCGTTTCTTACGCTTCATCAACACCGGTTCTCTCAACCGACATTTTTTATCATATGACATCAATTTTAAATGTCAACTGTTTTTTTCAAAAATATTTTACAAAACTTAAAAAAAAGAACTAATAAAATTATTAGTTCTTTAAATTTTATATAGAAAAAGAAAAAGAGTGTTTATTCTGACATACCCATCAATCTGTCCATCACTATATCCATAACAGCGGGAGCTAGTTCTTCGCCGAATTCTTCCTGCACCACGCCATATATCATTTCAAATTGTTCCATATATCCGGCAACTCTATCTTGAGTTGCTGTATCAACATTGCCTACTTCTGCAGCAGCAGGAGTTGCTACAAAGAAATTGTTATTTGCAAGAAAATCCATAACTTTTGAAGGATCTACCTGAGTTTCTTCATGATGATTTACCACCGGCTGTTCCTGTGCCTTGCCTTCTTTTGTAACATCATCTCTTCTCTGCGGAACATATCCGCCAACACCGTAATTGCCATATCCTGTAAGTCTGCCGATTCCGTCTGTCATTTTTCTACTCCTTTTTCATTCTTTTCTTTGTAATATATATAACGGCATTTTTTTTTCAAACTTTAGGGTTTTGAAGAAAATTGTTACAATTCGTTACATTATTATAAGCAAAAAAGAAAAAGCAGGTCTCAACAACCTGCTTTTTCTTAATATTTATCGATGTTTATACCCTTTCTTTAATTTCTTTTTCCGTTTGCGAAATAAAATCATCCACGGACAGTGTCCCTATTTGACCGACTCCGCGTTTTCTTACTGCTACGGAATTTGATTCAACTTCTTTGTCACCGACTACACAAACATAAGGAATCTTTTTATCCTGCAAAGCTTCCCTTATCTTGTAGTTCATTGACTCAGAGCGATCATCAAGCTTTGCCCTAATTCCTGCAGAACGCATCTTCTTATAAACCTGCTCTGCAAAATCAACATGTTTTTCATTACTAATAGGAACTATTGCAACCTGAACTGGCGCAAGCCATGCAGGGAATGCCCCCGCATAATGTTCAATCAAAATTCCGTGAAATCTTTCCATAGAACCGAAAATTACACGGTGAAGCATTACAGGAGTTTTCATGCTGCCGTCTTTATCCTGATACTTTATATCAAATCTTGCAGGAAGATTGAAGTCAAGCTGGATTGTTGCACACTGCCATGTTCTTCCGAGAGCATCTTTAACCTTGAAGTCGATTTTCGGGCCGTAGAAAGCACCGTCGCCTTCATTGATTTCGTATTTCATGCCGCGTCTTTCCATAGCTTCTTTTAAGCCGGCTTCTGCCCTATCCCAGTTTTCTATTTCACCGACAAAACTCTCAGGACGGGTTGAAAGTTCGACTTCAAAATCCATCTTAAAGATTTTCATTGTATCAGCTACAAAATCAATAATTTCATTAATTTCGTCTACCAATTGTTCCGGCGTACAGAAAATATGAGCATCATCCTGTGTAAACCCTTGAACACGGGTTAAGCCGGACAGGGCACCTGATTTTTCTTTTCTGTAAACAGTACCCAGTTCTGCCATTCTTAAAGGCAGTGAACGGTAAGAATGCCTGTTTGCTTGATATATTAAGATGTGGAACGGGCAATTCATTGGTTTTACTACATATTGTTCTTCAGAATCTTCATCTTTTTGGATAAAGAACATGTTTTCTTTATAGTGATCCATGTGTCCTGAGATTTCCCAGAGCTTGGATTTTGCAATCTGCGGAGTATTTACAATCACATAACCGCGTTTTCTGTGTTCCGTTCTCCAGTAGTTTTCGATTTCTTCTCTGACAATTGCAAGGTTTGGATGCCAGAGTACAAGTCCCGCACCGATTTCTTCCCGTACGGAAAACAAATCAAGCTGGGTGCCGAGTTTTCTATGATCGCGTTTTTCAGCTTCTTCCAGGAATGTCAGATAAGCCTGCAAATCTTCTTTATTCCAGTATGCTGTTGCATAAATTCTCTGGAGCATTTTATTTTTTTCATTCCCTCTCCAGTAAGCTCCGGCAACTTTCAGAAGTTTTATTGCGTTGCCTTTTATATAAGATGTATTCGGAATATGAGGCCCTGCACAAAGGTCGTTAAACAGAATATTTCCATCTTTGTCTTTTGTAAGATACAAAGTGGGATTGTCGCCCCTGTGTTCTTCAAGAAGCTCGGCTTTATAGATTTCCCCTTCCGCTTTGAATTCTTCAATCTGTTTGTCCACATCAGGAATAACATATTTTTCAAACGTCAAATTCTGTTTGATAATGTTTTTCATTTCTTCTTCGATTTTAACTAAATCTTCCTGCGTAAATGCGTGTCCGTCAGTGAGGTCAAAATCATAATAAAATCCCGTATCAGTAGCCGGCCCTATGGCTAACTTTGCCTGCGGGAACAGCTTTTGTACGGCCTGAGCCATAATGTGGGAGCATGAGTGTCTCAAATCATGCAATGTTTCATTGTTCTTTTCCATTTATTTTCTATCCTTTCTATAATGGGATAAACCTCACACGTTAAGCCCGTAATCACATTCACAGGCTTATTCTGTTTATCCCAGGGGCGGATCCCCCTAACTGTTACACAAGAATTTTAACACAAAAGTAAAATTGACATGTTTGTAACTATAAAAATCGGACATAATTCATTAACTTTTCTGAATATAACATTGCAATATATTTAAAATTTATAAGCTTCATTCTTCAAACAGCACCGAAAATTCACCGGACCCGAAAAACAGATTTATATTCTTGTTTTATTCTTTCCCGCTTTAGCTCTTTTTTTACGGCGCATCAAATCGACAAAAGCCTCCAGCCTTGTTATATAACCGGCTTTTCCCGTTTGCTCATCCATAACCAGCGTAAGGAGAGGAATTTCATGTTCGCCGCGCATTGTCGGAAAAATATTTTGCGACATAATTTCCGGCATACATGTAAACGGAGATATGTGAATAATACCGTCACGCCCTTTTTCATCAGCAAAAACCACATCAGAAACACACTCGAGAGCATCACCCCCGATATCACGCATTAAGTATGGTTTCGCCATCCTCTCAGCTCTTTGAAGGTGAGTTTCCGGAGGTCTAAATGCTTTCGGAATAATTGCATCTTTCAAAAAACTTCCGACCGTAAGACTGCGTCTTGTTTCTACCCCCATTTTCCCAAGCTCACGCTCGATATTTTGATTTGAAAATTCATCATTAACAAGAAAGATCTCTCCCGTTATATCAACACGCAAAACTTCTCTGTTCTCATCAATTTCTGTTTTTTCTATTTCTTTAAGAGCTTGCTCGTAAGCTTTATGCAAATCATGCGTTGAATCCGCTTTGTCAATAAGCCGTAATGCTTTTTTATAATTCTTTTCGGCTTCGCCGAATTTTATTTCTCTTGCTCTGTAATATGCCAGAGCCTTATCCAAATCATCTATAGCAAAAATCTTACGCATTGTTATATTAATAGCGCGCAATATTAATATAGGATCATTTTTGCCCGAAATCTCTTTTAAAAATTTATAAAGTCCTTTAATCCCGTCATAGAGAGAGAGCTCAATATAATTTGCTTTATAGCCCAAGTCCTTAAGAGTATTATGAATATTTACCCCGTACTCTCCAAGCCTGCATATCCCCGGAGATGTAATCATTGCGACATAGTCCGCCCCACCCTCAATTGCTTCTATAAAATTCCCGAGAATAAGCTTATAAGGCAAACAAACCGCTTCCGGAGAATTTTTTGTGCCATATGATAAGGTTTTTTTATTGGTATACGGAGGAATATACGGTTCTACCCCGATTTTTCTCAATCCTGCCGACCAGGCAATTGAAATTGTACCCATATGCGGAAAAGCTACTTTTATCTTTTTATTTTTTGCCATTTTATATTTCTCCCTACCCCTGTATTATATCACAAGATTTTTTGTTATAATAAAAACCTGATGAAAAGAATTGTTCAATTATCAAAAAATGTTATAAATCAGATTGCAGCGGGAGAGGTTATTGAAAGGCCGTCATCAGTAGTAAAAGAGTTTGTTGAAAATTCTATAGATGCGGGAGCTTCTAAAATCAGCATAGAAATCTCAAACGAATGCAGAAATATCCGTGTTGCGGATAACGGTTCGGGAATACATCCTGATGATATTATGCTGGCTTTTTCAAAACATGCCACAAGTAAGATTTCATCGGGAGAAGATTTATATAATGTTAAAACAATGGGATTCCGGGGCGAAGCTCTTGCAAGTATAATATCAGTTTCAAAACTTACCTGCATTACAAGAACTGCGGATTTTGATTACGGAACAAAAGTCGAGTGTGAAAATTCCGAAGTCAGACAGACCGAAACCGGCTGTGCGATAGGTACAATTATGGAAATACGGGATTTATTCTATAACTTACCTGCAAGACTTAAATTTTTAAAATCCGCAAAAACGGAATTTGCGTATATAAATGAGCTTATGCAATCATTAGCGCTTATCCGCCCGGAGGTTTCATTTGAATTAAAAAATAACGGCAAAACCGTATTAAAAACTACCGGACAAAAGAATCCAGAACAAACTGTAAAAGAAGTTTTTAATGAAGAAGTCATCGCACATATGAAACCTGTTTTAAAAACGGATAAACTCTCAGGACTTAAGATTTCCGGTTTTGTAAGTACCCCGGATTACACAAGAGCCAGCAAAAAGGATTACTATACTTATGTAAACTCCAGAATGGTAAAGTGCCCGATTTTCCAAAAATCGATAGATGTCGCATACAAAAATTTAATCGGGTCTAAATATCCATTTGTTATATTAAACCTTGAAATCCCGCCGGAAGATGTTGATGTTAATGTTCATCCGACTAAAAAGGAAGTCCGATATAAAAACCCAAATCAGATTTTTAACTTTATACATTCGTCAATAGATGCAGCTCTTATGAATACCGTCGAAAAAGAATATATTCAAGAAACGGTTTCCGTAAACAATGCCGAAAAACCAAAATTTGAATATCCGAAACCCGACGATATCTATGTAGAATCAGGAGCTACCATTACAAATGTTTACTCTCAAAATCCGAAAGATAAAGACAAACCGACTCTTGCTATTATAAAAGAATTTCCGAAACGCGAGCCTGTAGTTGCAGAACAAAGAAAATTTATCACAGAAATACAGCAGGAAAAAGAAGAGCTGATTATCGGACAATATAAAAGAACTTATATTCTTATTGAGCGCGAAGAAGGCTTGGAAATAGTCGACCAGCATATAGCAGATGAAAGGTATATATATGAACAGCTTAAAAAATCTAAAAATATTGACTGCCAGTTATTATTCATTTCTGACGTTATAGAAATTTCTCCGGCTGATAGAGAACTTTTAGATACTTATAAAGATAAGCTTGCAAAATTCGGTTATGAAATAGAATTTGTATCGGAAAAAGAAGTAATATTTAAGAAAGTTCCTCAACTTATATCAAAAGTCCCGCCGAAAGAAATTTTAGCGGATATCCTTTCAACTATCTCGGGAAATATTGATAATATTGAAGAACAAATATTAATAACAACAGCTTGTAAAGCTGCCGTTAAAGCAAATACATATCTTAACAATTTTCAAATGCAAGAAATTATAAGAAATTGGAGAAAGTGCGAAAAGCCGTTCACCTGTCCGCATGGACGTCCGATTTCAAAAGTCATTGAACACAAAGATATTGCAAAATTTTTCCAAAGAAACAAATAAAAATTTAATATTCCAGATTTCTCATAAAATATGCAATCCAGCGGATTAAATCGGTTACTTCATAGGGCTTTGGCAAATATAAATCTGCGCCGGCATTCAATACAGAGGTTTTATCATGAATAGAAGTCGTTACTATTATTTTTGTGTTTACAAAGTTTGTATTCTTTTTTAAATCACTGCACAATTCTAAACCGGCACCGTCCTCTCCGCTGTCAATTATCATTACTGCCGGCGGCTGCACAGAATTAATATCAAAATTTTCTGATACGTTATACCCCTGCAACTCCAATGTCGTTCGAAGAAGAATTGCCAAAGCCTCATCCGGCTCTTTTATATATATTTCTTGGTTTACTTCAGAAGAAACAACCGAGTTATCACCGGTTATTTTAACTCTGTCTATTGCATAATTTGACCCGCTTGGTATTTTTGCGGTTTTCTTTATCGACATCAATCTTGTTAATAATTCTTTAGGAGTCTTAATCATTTCGTAGTTATCAATAATGCCTCCGATAAGAACTGAAACAAAGTTACCTCTCATACCTGCCGTACCATCACTTTTCAGAAGCATATATCCTCGTTTTGCGTCGGATTGCGAATAAAATTTTGAAATTACGGTGTCAAACGCAAAAGTTAAAAAAGCCGCTATTTTTTCAGCACTGTACGGATTTGTCACTATAACAAAATTCGTCTCATCCAACTGCCCGATAAAATCAACATCATTTAATGCCGATTTCATTATGGCAACAAACGTCTGTACCAGCTTATTTGAAGCTATTTCCGAATATTTACGTTTGTAATCGTTAAAATTTTCCATACCTGCCAATAATACCGCAGGCTTATTACCGGAATTCAAAATTCGCTTCAACACTTTTCGCACATATTTTTTATCGGGAAGAAGCGTTACATCATCCAAATTGGATTCTATATCACGACGCAAGTGAGCCTTGATACGAATTTTAAATTCTTCTGTGTTAACCGGTTCACTTATATAATCATCGGCCCCGCTTTCCAATACTCTTATCTTATCCTCCAACTCTGCAGATTTTGAAAGCGCTACAATGACCGGCCTTGTATCGTATGTCAAAACTCTTATTTTATTACATATTGAATCAAGAGCTTCCCCTATACTTTCCGATACAATAATAACATCAGGCTCGTTATTTTGAATAAACATGATTGCATCTTTTAAATCTCGGGAAATATTTACCGTTATCTGCTCTCCCTCAAGACTCTTTTTATACTTTACGGACAGTTCTTTACGCTTATCTATTATTAAGATATTTGAGAACATCTGAGAGCTTCCTCCTGATTATAAAAAGGGAAAGTGACTTTAAATGAGGAACCTTTTCCGACAAAACTTTCAAAATCAATAGTTCCTTGCATTTTTTCTACGAGCTGTTTAGTTATATATAATCCGAGCCCGTTACCTTGTGTTTTACTCGTAAGGTGATTTTCAAGACGACTGAATTTTTTGAAAACTTTATCTTTATCCTCTTCTTTTATTCCGACTCCTTCATCCTGAACCGTAATACAAATCTTATTTTCAAAAATTTCAGTTTTTATCGTTACTGTCGAACCGCAATCAGAATACTTTGCCGCGTTATCAATAAGATTTGTCATTATCTGTTGAAACTTATCATCATCCAAATATGCGGAAGGAAGATTTGACATAAGTTCTAAAACAAACTTGTGTGTTTTATACTGATTTTCTATAATCGGAAGCACTTTGCGAATAGAGTTATTCACATCCACCTCCTTAAAAACCTGCATGCCTGCGTTTAATTTTGATACGGATAATATATTTTCAACAAGATGAATAAGCCTGTTAGACTGTTCTTCTATTATCCCTATAAACTTCTTTTTATCATCATCCTTTATTCTGTCCCAAGAATTCAAAAGAGTTTGCGAAAACCCTCTAATACTTGTTAGAGGGGTTCTTAACTCATGGGAAACCGTTGATATAAATTCTTCTTCTATTGTTGACATGGTGTTTGGTTTATAAGCTTATAAGTTGAGAAGTTTAGTAGAAATTAAAAAGATATATAGATATTATGAGTTAAAGCGAATTTAAATTCTTCTAAACTCCTACCCCCCTCAACCTCTAAACTTTCCTATTCTTCGCTCATAAATTCTTTTTTAGCTTCTTCTATAGCATCTGATAAGATGTCTAACTGATCCGGTGCAAAAGTTACCCCTTTTTTGGTAGGAAGCCATGTTGCACCGTCGTCTGTTGTATAAAAAATTCTTAAGTTAAAATAACTTTTGCCTCTGTATTCCGAAATTGAGATTTGTAACTGTTCTGTATCGGTTCTCTGAATACTCGCTAATAATTTTGATTCTGCCATTTTTATTCTCCTAATCTTTAGTAATACGTAATTTTCCAACCGTCCATAACCACTCTTGCGGTGCAAGACTTTCCATCCGTTATATTATCATCCGCACAAGTATCTTTATATGTTGTTTTTCCTTCAGGAATAAGTATACCTTTATTATTTAATCTAAAAACAAAAATATCACGCCCAAATGTATTAGGATCTTTTTGGAATCCGTTAACATCTATATAAACCCAGGCTGCCAGATATTCATCATCGTCTAAATTATTATCATTAGTGGAACTCGATGAAAATATCCAAACGTTAGCCGGAATTTTTTTAAATTTGTATGCACGTGAAGTCACAAGAGTGAGACGCGCTTTATCAATTACTATAGAAGCATTTGAAGTATTGTCATATGGCTTTAAACTGTCTCTTAAAGCAAATCTCTCCGCCGCAGTATAATCAAGCGGCTCCATATCCATGTACGGATACCCTACTCTGTCAAAATATAATGCCATAGGATCATCGTCACTGACATTTTCGATATCCGCATGCGGAATATCACCGACTCTTATTGCACCAAGAGTATCTGCAGTTCCCTCATCACCTTCATAATTTGAATTAGCAACTTCAATAATCTGTCTGCACCCGGCTTCAATCTGTTCCACAGCCCTGGCTAAAGTCGCACCTGCAGATACTTTACTCATTTGATTAACCAACCCCGGAGCCACCAATGCAGCAATAATACCCACTATTGCAACGCATATAAGGATTTCTGCAAGAGTAAAGCCTTTTGATATTTTTTTCATAAAGTTATCTCTCCTTGTTTTATTTGATTATATCATATTATTTATAAATGTTAATAATTTGTCTAATAAGTTTATTTGGGTTAATATAAAAATATGAACAAGGGGAAGATTGTCGTAGTCGATGATGAAAAAATAGTAACTTCCGCATTCAAAGCTTTATTGAAAGTGGAAGGATTTTTCGACGCGCATTTTTTTAATAATCCCCAAGAAGCTGTAGAGTTTTTAAAAGATAATCAGCCGGATTTAGTTATTTCGGATTTTATCATGCCGCAAATGAACGGGTTGGAATTCCTGACAGAAGTAAAAAAAATGTACCCCGAAGTCAGCAGAATTCTTCTAACGGGCTATGCCGATAAAGAAAACGCTATCCGCGCGATTAATGAAGTCGGGCTTTATCGATATATTGAAAAACCCTGGAATAATGATGATTTAATTATCAATATCAAAAACGGGATTGAGCGAAGTTATCTTTTGAGCGAGCTTCGGGACAAAATTGCGGAGCTTGAAGAGGCAAAAAAAGAGCTTGAAAAATATTCTCACAACCTTGAACAATTAGTTGAAGAAAGAACAAAGGACTTAAAACAATCTAATGCGAAATTGGAAGGTATTGTAAATTATTGCGCGGACGGGATTGTAATAGTTGACGAAGACGGGATTATAGAACAGGTTAATCCGGCATGCGAGAATATGACGGGGCTTGTAGAGAAAAAACTTGTTAAGGCTTCAATTGATGATTTTCTGTTTTCAGATAAAACTTTTATCTCTAAAGAACTGCATAAACTGGAATCAAACGAACTTTTATTAAGAAATTTCTACGTAAAAAACCCTCTTAGCAGCCTTGAAACTCCGGTAGAGATAAGTTTTGCAAGAATTAATCCGGATGACGAATTCAAGCGTTTTGTAGGTGTTATAAGAGATGTTACAGAGCAAAAGAAGGCGGATAAGTTAAGAGACGATTTTATTGCAACTCTGACACATGATTTAAGAACTCCTTTATTAGCGGCAATACAGACTTTGAAATTCTTCCTTGACGGTGCTTTGGGAGAGTTAGACGAGAAACAAAAACATCTCCTTGCTACAATGCAGAAAAGCAACGAAGATTTACTGGGGCTGGTGAACGCGCTTTTAGAGGTCTATAAGTATGATGCGGAAAAACTTGTTCTTACAAAAACAAACTTCCCGATTTATCCGCTTATTGAGCAGGTTTATAATGAACTTTTACCGCTTGCGCAGTCTAAGAATATGGACTTTAAGATTGATTGTTCAAATAAAGAGCTGGTAATTAATGCTGACAGAAGCGAAATCCGGCGTGTAATCTGCAACCTCTGCGGAAATGCAATAAATTATACCCAGGATGGCGGTAAAGTTGTAATCACGCTCAAAAACGAGGGCAGGGATTTAATATTCTCTGTATCTGATAACGGAAGCGGAATTCCTGCAGAAGATATCCCGAACATGTTTCAGCGCTTTTCACAGGGAACGAGCAAAAAACGCTCGACAGGAACCGGTCTGGGGCTTTATTTATCACGCCAGATTATTGAATCACACGGAGGAAAAATTTGGCTTGAAAGTGCTTTGAATAAAGGCAGCGAATTTTCATTCCTGCTTACGGATTGTGTTATAAATAAAAATAGTGTGTGCGAAAAAGATTTGAAAGAGGAAAGTTTAGTATGATTAATGTTCTTTTAGTGGAAGACCATGAACTTTACAGGATGGGGCTTGCAATGCTTTTGGACAAAGCTGAAGGAATTACATTGCAAGCGGAAGCTGCAGACGGCCCGGACGGAATAAAAAAAGCGAGAGAACTTTCACCGGATGTAATATTAATGGATATAGGACTTCCTAATATTGACGGGATTGAAGCAACACAAAGGATTAAAGACTTTAATCCTGATGTCAAAATTTTGATTTTTACATCCCGTGACAGCGAAGATGATGTTTTTGAGTCTTTTAGAGCCGGAGCTGACGGTTATATTATGAAAGGAGCAACTCCGGAGCAGACAATTTCTGCAATAAAAGCTGTTTATGAAGGAGTGGGCTGGATTGATCCGAATATTGCAAAGATGGTATTTTCTAATCTTCAGAGGCCAAACAGTATAACAGTAAGCAACCCTGAGACTAAAAAAGGAAATAACACATACGGACTTACGGAACGTGAATTGGATGTATTGGAATTAATGGTAGAAGGACTTTCTAATCCGCAGATTGCAGACAGGCTTGTTATTACAAAGGCCACAGCAAAAGCCCATGTTCACAGTATCCTCCAGAAACTTTGCGTAACTTCAAGAACGCAGGCAACAGTGACAGCTATGAAAGAAGGTTTGGTTTAATAATGTACGAAGCTCTTGCCGGTGTAATAATGGCTATCAAAGTTCAGATGGCACAGTTGAAATACGGTATTACAAAAAACAGTGATACTGTTGTTGCAGAAACCATTTACCGCAATAAAGTGGATAAAATCGGCGAGAGCGAAAAATATGAAAAGAGCCGTATGCCGGAATCCGGCTATATGACAGTTGCGGAGTATGAAGCCAAATCAAGGGGAAAATCAAGAAAAGAGATTAATGACGAGATTTTAGACAAAGCTCAAATGCCAAAAGATGAGAATATGGTTTATGTTCCGCAAAAGAAATTTAAGCTTGTTAAATACAATGACCCTGTTGGAAGTCCTGAACTTACGCTTCCGAGAAAACTCAATTTTGACAGACAAATTAACGCGCAGGGAATTGTATCGGGAGATTATACAAAGCTTGTCTATCCGGCGGTTTACTATTATGCGGAAGCTGATTGCACAAGCTGCGATTTGTTTTTGATTAATCTTGACTCATATCTTTCCAATACTGAAAAGGTTAAAAAAGCAAATATTGTTAATAAAGAAGATACACCGCTTATTTCTACTTCTAAAGATATTGATACAAAATTTATCTTTAGAACGCTTACTCCTATTGACTTTTCTCCGGATAATACAAAACTCGTTGTAAAAGAAAAAGTCGGTCACAGGCATGACGGGATTTGGAAAACGGATTTGTGGGTTTATGATTTTGAAAAAAAAGAAGCAAGAAAGCTCCCGCAAATCAGAGATGCAATAGTTAACTATTGGGCTTTAGC
>CALUPN010000144.1 GCA_944322625.1 Candidatus Gastranaerophilales bacterium
AAAGCATCATCAAGATAACCCGGTTGAGTTTTTAGGTTGTGTTTATCCAGATATTCTTTGACTACAGTTATATATGGTATTGGTCTTGTAGCGTTTTGCTGCCGTTTTTGGATTTCATAGACATGCCCAGGGGAATTTTCTCTCACGCAAACTTGCGTCAAGCCGTTTTCATCAACAAAGAAGTGCATTGCGCCCTGCTGAACGTAAGGTTCTGCGTTAAATGTTCTAATACACCAATTTGTACCGTCAGAGAACGCTTTAACTTTATCTGCATTTGCCTGGAAATCCGGCGAGGATTTATCTGTTTGCGGGACAGTGTACCAGGTACCTTTTATACCGTCTGTGAAAACTTCTTCTTTTATTGTACCATCTTGGGCTTTTGCTTTAAGCTTTTTGGCGTAAGCAGAAGAGATTGACACATTCTGGTTTTGCATAGCAGAATTAAGCACTTCTTTTGCTATAGCCTTATCGAATGCAGGCGGAAGCCATGCATTTTCCGGCGCCAAATCCTTAACAATATATTCCGAAATCACTATTTTTACAAATGGATTGTCTTTGATGTCAGGGTCGTTGTCCATAAAATCAAACCATTCTTTAAGGATTTTTTGACGTCCTTCATTGGCGTTTGGATAAGCTCTTGATTCGTAATCACCATTTTTGAAATCATTGTATTTATCTTCTGCCCATTTTTTAGTATTAGCCTCGCTCATCCAAATCTTTTCGTCAGGGTTGTATTTATCAACAACATATTTTTCAAACCCCGTAAGCTTAGACTTAGACATTCTCATTCCTTCCGGAACCTTTGTTTTTTGCGGTGCGGCCTGGGTTAGTTTTATTTGTTTTGTATTTAATTTTTCTACGATTGTTTTTGTATCAAAGCCTTTAGACTCAAGAAGGATTTTAGTATTTTCTGGGAGATTTTCTATCATTCCGAGCATTTGTTTTTTGACTTTAGGGTTGAATTTTTCTGCAACTTCTTTTCCCGTAAGGTTATTAAGGATTGCAAGGTTCTTTTCAAGCAGCGGGTTTAAACCCAAACCTTGGAGAGAGACAAAATCATCAACAATTTTGGGGTTATATTCTCCCGTTATTTTAGCGGAATTAAGGATATCTCCGATTTTATTCTTGGCAACGCCTTGATGGATAAGCTCAACGGCTTTGTCTTGCAAAGTTTTATCAATAACACCATCGTTTGAGATTGATTTAATAACAGCAGCCGTTTCTTTATCGTTCAAACCTAACTGTTTGAATAAATCATTAGCACTCTGCTGTGAGGCGTTATAGCTTGGCGTTTTTGGTTTTTGTTCGGCTTGTTTAACTTGTGCTTTTTCAGCGTCCAGTTTACGTTGAGTTTTTAGCAAAAATGCGGCAGTATCAATATCCATTCCTTCATTCAGTTTTTTAACCATAAACGGAGATGTCTTTGGATCAGTAAGCAGGGCAGTATAACGTTTAACCTTGTTTGTATCCGTTTGTCCATTATTTATACCGTCTTTACAGGTGATACACTCCATAATATCAGGTAATACTGAGTTTTTAATATCACTTCTTGAAAGTATCAAGTCTGCCAAGGGTTTGCTATCTTGATTGTAACGGCTTAAAATTCCTGCAATCTGTTCTCTCGGGAACTCTTTATTTGCTACTAATTCCCTTGCAAAGTCGATATTATCCTTGGTTGTACAAGATAAGACATTTGCAATCCTATCTCTCGGGAACTCTTTATCTGCTAACATCTTACGTGCTATGTCGATATTATCCTTATTGGTATAGCTTAACACATCAGCAATCCGATATATCGGGAATTCTTTATTTGCAACCAATTCCCAGGCAAAGCCGATATTATCCTTAGTGGTCCAGTATAACACTCTTGGAATATACTCTCTTGGGTATTTTTTATCATTTACCAGTTCAAATGCTAATTTATAGATATTTCCTTTTGAAGATTTGTTGTATACTGCATTCAAAATATCTTTTACGAAATCATCCGGCAGTTCCAGCCCGCTGTTTTTTATCTCTGTACAGAATAGCACATCTTCTACAGCAAGCTCATTGAAACCGAATTTCTCCTGGATTTCTTTAAAATTGATATTACCAGCTTTCACATATTCTTTTAGTTTATTTATAGCTTCAACATCAAACGGCCTCCAGTCATATTTTATTTCTAAGCCTTGAGCTTTTGCTTTGTTTTTTAGCTCACACATGTTTTTTATAAGTTCATCATTAATAAGTTCAGGCTGTTCAAGAGAAAGTGCATGCCCCCACATATTATTTTTATCCCATTCTCCCGCTTTATACAGCTTGATGGCACTATCAATCTGCTCATTAGACGGGAATTTTGCATCTTTTCTGAAATCATGGTTATTGCGTAAAATAATATCTAAATCTAATTTCTCTCCGGTTACATCAAAATAGTGCTGTCCTATACGATATAGCTCAGGGAGATTGTAACTTCCATTTATTATATCCTTAATATAAGAATCAGCATTTTCTATACTAAAAACATTTTCTAGTTTTTTAAAATTATTTTTATTACAATACATTAAATGCATAAATTCGCCATCTTTTATAGCCTCTGTCCATTCTTTCAAAGCTTTTGAGATATCTTCTTTAGGAGCTTCAGTTAACTCCTTAGTAGGCACCAATTCTAATAAATGTAAAGCTTGTTGTGTAGCAGTGTCATTAAAATTTATTTGTGCAATATCATTATCATCAAAACCGCATTTTTTTAATAATTTCAAACTATCTTCTTTAGAAAAAACGGAAAGTACCATTGGACTTTTTGAATTATACTGCATTCTAATATCAGGTCTTTCAGGATTAGCCGTCCATTCTCTGTATTTTGCCTGATATGTTTTTATTAATTCCATTCTTTCCTTAGATGGCGGCATTGCATTAATCTC
>CALUPN010000145.1 GCA_944322625.1 Candidatus Gastranaerophilales bacterium
CCCTCAAAAACAAGGGTCTTAAACCCGTTCAGAAACTTCTTTTCATTCTGTTTTGTGATGATTGTTACATGCCGCAAGAAAAAAAGACAGTCAACAAGAAACGGATATTTGAAAGAATTCTGTATGATTTCATCATACGGAGCGGGAACTTCATCACTCTGCAAGGCAGAAAAAAGACGAATTTTGAAATAATCTTCTTCTATTTTCCTAACCAAGGAAATAAAATCCTTGGCGATTAAACCCTTATAGTTGGCATCCTTGTTCGCCATATCAGAAACGGCTGTTTTGAAGTTTTTTGTATTGTTTCTTAGAACCGTTTCATAAATTCCAGCGCCACAAGAACCATAACGCTCTTTGCCCAAAGACGCTTCCCATGCTTGATTCACAAAAATATCATAGGGAGTGGTAACAATACAATCCTCGTGAACATAGACCTTCGGATTATAACCCGCAAGTTTAAGTCTCTCCCATTCTTTCTTAAAAAACATCGGATTAACGATGAAGTTTTTAGAAAGGTAAGTGGGAC
This sequence comes from Candidatus Gastranaerophilales bacterium, assembly GCA_944322625.1. GTDB lineage: Bacteria > Cyanobacteriota > Vampirovibrionia > Gastranaerophilales > Gastranaerophilaceae > CAG-196. The sequence continues at coordinate 527 of CALUPN010000145.1, forward strand.
AACCAATGGTGGTTCCGCTACCAAAATGACCAAAGACAATTCGCTTTCCATTTTCACCCGTGCTGACAGTGTGTCCAGCTTGTGCACCACCATTAGAGCGGATAACCAAAGTCTGATATTTAGGCGCGTTTTTAGCAAAAAGAGCGGTCATTCGACCTTTACCCTCGTCGCCATAATTAGCACCAATAACAACTTTAATATCTTCGACCATCTTTTTCCCTTTCGTTTTTTTGTTTATATTATACCACACAAACCTATGTTTGTCAAGCATAAAATGTAGCGGGAAAAAATCCCGCCAGTATTAGAACTCCACAAGACCAGTCTCTTTAGAATTCTTTACTGTCATATTTTTGAGAGCGTGCTGTACGGAAATAGCCGTAGAACCATCCCAATCTTTGAGAATCTCGGTAGCATCCCGGCCATTGTCTGCTTCCAAAATAGAAACAATAATTTCGGGGATATTTTCACAGTTATCCACATAGACAAGATTCTGACCAAGAACCGGAGTCCAAGATTCCTCAATCTTCTTGGGGCCATCATGGTCTCTATACCGACCGGAATAGAAGTTACCTTCCTCAATCACAAGATGATAAATATTCCAATTTTCCGACAGAGCGTTGACGAGAGCTTCCGTAGAAATTTCTTCCTGCATATCAATACCGAAAACCTTCTTCACCTGTTTCGGCGTAATGGTTTTGGGACAACATTCGTCCCCCATCGTAAAGATATAACCTTTACGGCCCTTGTCAAAAGCATCTGCCTTGACATAATTTTTGGCAAAGAAGTACGGAAGATTGTAGGATTCGTGGTCGTTAGAACCACCACCACGTTCAAAATAAATATCGGTAAGCTGTTCCGCAATACGAATATCGGACTCAAACTGCGTTACCTGCAAAGGGTAAAAGTCGTAATTTGCATCACCGATACCCATAAACATAATACTGGGGTCAGAAACAGGTTTTTTGTCTAGAATATTTTCAACAAGAACGTTCAGCTTCTTCGCCACATTCGACAGAACAGGCCCCATAGAACCCGTAACATCGAGACCAAGAATAATCGGGGTTGTACTCGGATGGTCGTCACTGTCCCGACATTCTCGTTTTTCGATATTCTTCGGGTCGAAACCTGCCTTTGCAGAAGTCGAAGAATAGATACCAGTAGACCCGGAAACCGTCTTTTTGGACGAAATATGGCTGGTAAAATAACCGGCCCAGTCAGAAGTAGTCCAATAACCAAAACCCATAATTTAATCCTCTCTTATCTATAGAATTTATTATAGTCAAAATTTGACTTAAAAAACTTTCTTTCTCCGTAGGAAGCTGTTAAGGCTTTCTCCCATTTTGAAAAATCTTCAACACTATTGACAGACGACCCAGCATTTTCCCAATCCTGTATTGGTTTCGGAAGAATTTTATTCCAGCCGTTCATCTTCTTTGCTATGCTTCTAACACTTTGCAGGTCTAAATCTTCTCTCGCTAAACCAGAAGTTTTACAATAAATTGGGGCATTAGAATAGACAAACGGAGAAATACCGAGTAGTTTTTCTCCTATTTTCTTAGAATACCACCATCCGCCATAGATAACAAGATTATGTTTTTCCGGTGAAACAAAGATATTTTCGGGGTCTATACCACACTGGACAAACCCTGAAATCTTAAAGAAACAACATAAATTAAGTAATCTTGAAATAATCCAAGCAGAACATTTGTCTGGAATTTTCTGATTGTAAAAATCTAAAAGACAACTCAAAGGAATCAAGTCATAACTTTTGTCAAAAATAACAACATAGTTGTCTTTGTTTTCAAATTTATACTTTAATTTTGGTAAAAATTCTTTAAAACTATCTCTTAGACCCGGATGAACTTCTTTTAAAAGCCGAGAAATATCAAAATTGTCGTAATATTTTTTGAATTTTTTATCCAAAAGATAGATAATTTTTGTTCTACAGACGTAAAAAGAGCCAAGTTCAAAGTCTTTTTTATAAGAATATTTTACAACAAACTTCTTTCCATTTGCATGTTCGACATATAAAGTGTCTCGTTCTTCCCATTTGCCACCAGAAATAAGCATACAAGCTCTATTATACAAAATATTTATTTTTTGTGTAGCCTCAATATATGCCTTGTTTCCGGGGTGTAAATCGGGATGAAACGTTTTTAAATATTCATGAAATTGTTTTTTGAGGTTCTCTTTTTCAAAAATATC
>CALUPN010000146.1 GCA_944322625.1 Candidatus Gastranaerophilales bacterium
AGCGGCATTTATGTTGCCATGAGCGAGCATGTTAAATTTACCAGCAACCAGACTGTTATTAAAGCGTTCCGCAATGTTGACGGCAAACCGTGGGTTAACGCGCCTTACATCCTTGAAGGCGGCGCAACTCAGGTAAGCCCGTATGTGGTACTGGGCGCCACCACTGCGGCAACCACTCCTGTAAGCAACCTGGCAGCAAGCGCTACGGGCAGCACCGTTGGCCTGACCTGGACCGCACCGACCGGCGCAGAAGGCATTAACGTGCTGCGCAGTGATGACGGTGTAACCTTTAACCGCATTAACGCAACCACTTTAGCAGGCACTGCTGCAAGCTACAGCGATGCGAACCTGCCTGACGGCAATTACAGCTATAAAATTGTAGTTTACGGCGGCACCAATGCCGGTGTGTCTAACGCTGCCAGCGCAACCGTGCCCGGCGGGGATGACTAATGCTTATCCGGGTTATTAAGCCGCCGGCGGCTGAACCCGTAACGGTTGAAGAACTTAAAGAATATCTGCATGTTGACTGTGACAGCGAGGACAGCCTGCTGTCGCGGCTGATATCCGCTGCCCGTAAAACAGCAGAGGAATACCAGCACAAAGCATACATGACGCAGACGCTTGAAGTTGCAACCGGCTGGGAAAAAGAAACGGAACTGCCGCGCAGTGAGTTTTTCAAGGAACTTGTCAGCCTGAAGGACGGAGAAGGCAATGCCGTAACCGGCTATACCATTAAGCCGGATTTGAATTACAAGCTTGTTTTTGAAAAGGCAGGCAAAGGACAGCTTGTGGCCACGTATATTACCGGTGTGGATGATGCCGCGCAGGTGGATGAGATGGTGCGGCTGGCTATTATGCAGCTGGCGTGCCATTGGTATGAAAACCGCCTACCTGTTACAGACGGTAAAGCTGTGGCGGAGATGCCATTTTCTGTCCGCTGCCTGCTGGCCCCGGGCGAGGTGGTTACGTTATGAACCCCGGCAGTTTAAATAAAAAGATTACATTTTTGCAGGCGCAGGAAACAAGGGATAACCTTGGCGGCAAAGCCGTAAGCAGCTGGCAGGAAGTATTTTCCGAATGGGCGGCAAAAAACGCTAAAGCGGCCAGCCGTAAGGATTATATGGGCGACCATGTAAATTACATCCCGGTTTTCTGGACTATCCGCAAACCGTGCAGCAATAACGAAGTGACGCCGGATATGCGCATTACGCATAATGGCCATACTTTTGATATTGTGAACATCACGGAATTGGATGGCGCGCCGCAATATCTTGAAATTGAAACGAAGGAGCTGAAACCCCGCTGATGCCTAAAGGAAATCAGATGACGTTTTCGATGGAGGTTAAGGGACTGGATGAGGCCGTGCGCAAGCTGAAGGTGTACGATACCAACAGCCGCAAACGCATTGAAAAGGCTATCAGCAAGGCGGGAAGGAATGTGCGCGACGGCGCTAAAAGCAGAGCGCCCGTAAAAAGCGGCACGCTGCGCGACAGCATTACCGCACGTTTTAACGGCAGAGGCATGCTCTCTGTTGTAAAAACCAACGGACGTAAAGCGCCGCACGCGCATTTAATTGAATTCGGCGTTGACGCGACAACCGTTAAGCCGCATAAGAAAAAGGCTATGAAAATGCAAAAAGACGGCAAAGATTATTTTGCCGGCGGCGCGGTAACAATACCGAAACGCCACGCAAGGCCTTTTATGGAACCTGCCTTCCGGGCGGAAGAACCGAAAGTTGAAAACGAAATAAAACAGATTTTGAGGACTATGCCATGATAAGGACAGTACCTTTAACCGCCGTGCAGGCGGCGATATATAAAACCTTAAACGATAATCTCACCGGCTATCCGGTTATGGATGACAGCACACCGTTTGAAAGCGGCAAGCTGCCGGGTGAAGAATTTGTTGTTATAGGCGGTATTACGGCCGTGCCGCAAGGAACCAAAGCCAATACGGCGCTGTGGGAAACCACGGTAACGCTGGACGTATACAGCCGCTATAAAGGCAAAAAACGCGTCAATGAGATTGTCGATGAAATCGTTACCGTCTTAACCAGCGTTGCTGACCATAACACTTTCCCGCTGGAAGGCTACAGCCTGATTATGCTTAACATTGAAAGCGTGGAAGCACGTGCGGAAGACTGGAATGATGATGAAGTATGGCAGCACGGCATTGTGCGCGTGGCCATAACTGTTGAACAAGATAAATATTAAGGGGGAGATTAAATGGCTTTAGCAATTAACCCGGATTATTACCCGCAAAACACCAACGCCAGCCAGAGCATGGCAGGCAAAAACCTGCTGCTTTACATTGCTTACGGCGAAGGCGCAACGGTTGAAAGCCCTATCTGGAACCTTGTAGGCGGGCAGCGCAATTCTCCGCTCAGCATGAGCGCAGACGAAATTGACGCCAGCGATAAAAGCTCCGGCGGTTGGGGTGAAACACTTCAGGGTACCAAAACGTGGAGCATTGAACAGGAATGCGTATATAAAGTTAACGATAACGGCTTTGATATTATGCGTTATGCCTTTTTGAATGATATCCCGGTGTATTTGATGCGCCGCGATAAAAACGGTAATGCCGTTAAAGGCTTTGCCAACATTACCGAATTCAGTGATGACAACCCGCATGATGACGTTGCAACCGCAACCGTTACGTTCAGCGGCATCGGCGCGCCGGAGTTCAGCACCAATGAACCGGACCCGGGCGCGGCTGACGGTGCAATTGATGACCTTGCGGCAACGGCAGGCACCGGCGGCCAGGCAAACCTGACATTTACCAAAATTAACGGCGCGGCTGCCATTGTGCTGCAAACCAGCACCAACGGCATTGATTTTGCCGATGATGACACCGTTATCAGCAACGGTGCAACAACTGCAACTGTTACCGGGCTGGATACCGGTGTAACGTATTTCCGCCTTAAAGTTAACGGCGGCGCGCAAAACGGTTACAGCAATGTTGCCGTCTGCACAGTAACAGCATAACAATTAAATAAATAAAAGCCGGGGCTTGTGCCCTGGCTTGCTTTATATGGAGGCGATAACAATGAAACCGAATACATCCGTTATTTTAACGGTTAATGATAAACAGTATACCTTGAAATTTGATATTAAAGCGCTGCTGGCGCTTGAGCAGCTTATTTCCACAAAAAACGTTGCTAAAATGATTATTAATTCTCCGTTCAGTCATAGGGACACTTTGATGTGCCTGTATACCGGTTTAAAGGCAGAGCAGCCTTCAATTACTGAGAAAAAGGCCATGCAGATTTTTGAAAACTGGCTGAAGGAAAACCCGCTGTACAAATTGCAGGACATTATTTTGCTGGCGCTGACAAAAGCCGGTGCTGTCGGCAATACCGATAATGTAAATGATAATGAGGCTGAAGCGGAACCGGGGAAGTAAAAAGCTTTTCTGAATGGCTGGAAACTGTGCTGCCGTGGTGTTATGGCGAACTGGCTTTGAAACCGTGGGAGATTGAACGGCTGTGCCCGGTTGAAATTGACTATATGCTGCAAGGCTGGCAAAGACGTTATGACAGGCTGGAGGATTTGTTTATTGTTTGGGATGCTTACCCACAGTACCAGGTAGCCAGCCCGAAAAAGCACCCGCCTCTGGAACGCCTGTTTGCGCACCGTAAAAAACGGCAGAGCCGGAAAGAAAAGCAGAATACATTAAATGAAATAATGGCTGAATTCGGATTACAGCAGGAAGGGGGTTAAATATGGCAACAGTTGCAAGTTTGCAGGTATTGATTGGCGCAAATACCAAAGGCTTTCAAAAAGCCATCACTGATGTGCAGAAAACTTTTCGCCAGCAGCTGGGCGGCAAGGCTATTGAAATCAGCGAAAGCGTGCTGACAGGCATTACAGGTTTAAGCGCGGCGCTGGCCGGGCTTGGCGTTATGGCTGTGCGCAGTGCAGCGCAGATGGAACAGACCGAAAAAGCTTTTACTACGCTGCTTAAAAGTGCAGACCTGGCAAAAGACTTTTTGGCGGAGCTGGAACGTTTTGCTGCTGCAACGCCGTTTGAACTGCCGGGGCTGTTAAATGCTTCGAAGCGCTTGCTGGCGTTTGGTTTTAACGCACAGCAGGTAATACCAATTTTAACGGCCATCGGCGACAGCGCGGCAGCTTTGGGCGTGGGCGAGGAAGGAATAAGCCGCCTTACAACGGCTATCGGCCAGATACAGGCTAAAGCCAAAGTAAGCGCGGAGGAAATGAACCAGATAAATGAAACCGGCATCCCTGCGTGGCAACTTTTGGCTGATACTATAGGCACCACGGTGCCGCAGGCTATGGATATGGCCAGCAAGGGCATGATTGACGGCGCAACAGGCGTGCAGGCTATACTTAGCGGCATGAACAAGCAGTTTGGCGGGATGATGGCAGAACAAAGCCAGACGCTTAACGGGATGATGAGTAACATTCAGGACAGCATCGGCCAGCTTAGCACGGTTGTTGGCAAGGAAATTACCGAAGCTTTTAATTTAAAAGGCGCTGCGGCAGAATTTCAGGATACGCTGGGGCAGTTTACTTCCATTGCCAAACAAAGCGGTATAGGTGAAGCGCTGCGGCAAATGGTACCTACGGAAGTAGGTATGGCCATAGGCGCGCTGGGTGCTGTAATAACTGCAACGGCAGTACCTGCCATTGCCTTGCTTTCTGCGCAGGCTGCCAAAGCAGCACTGGCCTTTGTGGGCATAACCGGCCCGGTTGGTGTTGCCGTTGCGGCGATAGGCGCAGGTGCTTACCTTATTTGGGATAACTGGGCTGCGCTTGGCAAGTTTTGGGATACCTTCTGGGTAAGTTTTGACCACACAATAGCTACCAGCGTGGCCGATATACAGGATTTGATTGCTGATTTAGTGAGCAGTGCTGCATGGGCGGCCAACAAGCTGGGCGGCATTTTCGGTTTTGAGGAAAGCGGCAGCGGCATGCGCAGTTTTGCTAACCAGATACGTGCGGAAGCTGCTGAACTGCGTATGACAGCAGACAATATGGAAATAGGCAAGCTGAACGAAATCCGCGAAAGGTATGCTGAAAGCAT
>CALUPN010000147.1 GCA_944322625.1 Candidatus Gastranaerophilales bacterium
TACAAAGACACGACGCTGAGCAAAGCGCCGTGGAATAAATGATGTCGGAAATGATGTCAGAACTCAGATATACTCGATAAAACAAGGATTTTTACCTGCCTTTTAAGCAGGGTGTCCGGGGTTCGAATCCCCGCTGGGTCACCAGAATGTCTGAGCCCTAAACTAAAAGAAAACAGGCTAAAACGCTTGAATTCTTGAAGTTTAGGGCTCAAATTGTTTTAGAAATCAGAACTGTCGGAATCGGCTGAAAATCAAAAAACGTCAAAATAAATCAAGATAAATCATTTAATTGATGTCAAAAATGATGTCAGCTTTGGGGCGAGAAATAATCGTTGAGCTTCTGCGCCGTGTCCTTGCGACGGGCTTGGCGTATATGGGTGTAGACGTCGCGCGTGAGGGTTATGGTACTGTGGCCGAGAAGCTCCTGCGCGTCCTTGTCAGGGATTCCGGCCTCGTACAGTATGGTGGCGAAGCCGTGACGGAGCTGGTGGGCGGTGAGCTCAAAGCCTATCTCCTTACAGTAATTGCGCCAGCGAACGCGGTACTGCATTTTTGTGAGCAGACTGCCGTCCTCGTTGCAAAAAATATAGCCGCGGCTGGCTGGAATCTCCGCGGCAAGAACGTCGAGAAGAATTGCGTCACGTACGCCGGCGGCGGTCTTGGGTTCCTTAATGTGAGGATTGTTGCCGACAAACTCGACGGCCTTGGTGATATGTATGACGCCGTGGATGCGGTCGACATCCTCGTAGCGCAAAGCAAGCGCCTCACCGCGCCGGAGGCCCGCATACAGGCATATCTTCGCAAACAGGGCATTGGGGCCCGTACTGGACTTCACGGCCTCTACGGCGGCATCGGGGGGCAATTCGCGTACGCTGCGCTTCAAGTTCCGCGGGAGGTGGACAGCGGAGACGGGGTTAAACCGGGTTAGGCCGTCGACTATGGCCTTGTTGAAAATCATGTTGAGGATATCACGGTGCATCTGCACCGTACGCCGTGAGTAACCTTTTTTGGCAAGCGCGGAGAGATAGGCTGAGATATCGGCAGCGGAGAAATGCTCAATCTGCTGGTCACCAAATTGGGCTTTAATACGCCGGAGCGGCGCGACGTATGCTTCGGCGGTTTTGAAACTAATCTGCTCTGTGTGCTCCTTATCCCATGCGTCCGCTGCCTGCGCGAACAGCGCGGGCTTTTCATCTTTCGGGGCGTTGAGCTTTTGCCACAGCCTCTCGGGGTCACGGTCGTAGAGGTAGTGGCGGCCGGTGTCGTCGGTATAGCTGGCCTGGTAGCGGCCGTCCTTCCGTAGGGTGAACATATCGGCATATTTGTTTTTCGCCATTGCCTCACATTCTCCTTGATAAAGCGAATTCCATTCGCTAGAATATAAGTGTCATTGGAAAGTGTTTTTTCTGCTTTCTTTCTCCCGGTGGAGCGCCCCGCGTGTCAAGCGTGGGGCGCTTCTCTTTTTGGATTCTTAGGCCGGAAGGTTGGGTCATACTTATCACAGGCACGCGCTAGCTCCTTGAAGCCGCAGTATATCTTCTTAAGTGGATCCATAACTCCTCCCTGTACTAAAGTAGAAATTATTATCCGACACTCGCCGGCTTATTGACCATGCCATCTGAAAGCGCGACGAAACCCGGCGTCCACAGCTTCTTTGACGGTGAATGCGTAAAACTCTCCTGGGTTCTTTATCTGGGTAATATCATATTGAGCGTCCATGGGGAGATGATATATTTTGGTTGGGCCAAATTCGTCTCGACCTATATTACACTTAATGCGAGGGAATTCAGTTATAGGATGGTTTTCAACGACGGTAATATTAAGAGCGGCGGCAATAGACCTTGCTTTATCTGAAAGCTTTGTATTTGTTATGAACAGACCTTTTACTACGCCGGGCATGATATGGTTTTCTATTTGATAGAGAACGCAGGTTCCGTATAGCTGCATTATGTGCTTCTCGTGTATGGTCTTACTGGATGACCAATATTTGCATTGAATTATGAGTATATTTTCCTTGCTTTTTGCAATGACGTCACGACCCATGTCTTCAAGTTGCAAGTAACTACCGGTGGTGTCGACAACATAGCCTTTCTTCCTATACTCATAGGCAACTGAAAGCTCGTAATCACGGCCTATCTGCCATTTGCTTTTGCTGTGAGACTGGACATATCTATCCAGAGCGAGCTGGTCGCGCTCTATCTGCGAAAGTGACAGCCATTCTTCGCGCGACAGATAGTCCCTGACAGGGTCGTATTCCGGTATTTCTCCTGTGAAATTAAGTTCTTTGTAGTCAGTCTCGAGAATGTCATCAAGAGCGGGGTACAATGTGCGCAGATATTCTAACTGGTAAGTAGCGATTTTAGCTTCTTCAATACGCTTCTGTGCGTCGGCTCGTATTGCACGAACTGACGCTGTTTTCTTCTCACGCTGGATGTTGTGCCCCCACTCGAGCTTCTTGGCCTCAACTTCGAAATCGTATGTGAGATAGTCGGAAATCATACCGGCAAGCCAGGGCATAGCTGTGAGGTTAGAGGAGAGTAGCGAGCTCAAATTGGCTTTGTGTTTTTCCAACTCTTCCACAGCGCTATCGCGTTCAACAGTCAAAGCTGCGGTTCTGCTATTATATTCAGCAGTCAAAGCGGAGAATTTGCAATTATATTCATCTGCCAGCTCTTTGACTCGTTCATCATTTTTAGCGTTTGTTGCCTCTAGCTCCCGCATAAATGTGTCATATACTTTTTTCTGCGCATTTTCAGCCTCTTTCCGCTTGCTTTTAATGCTATCTCTAATAGAAAAAATAATAAAAGGGAAGCCATAGACGCACATTACTGCAATGAATATAGCAAAAAGGCCCTCTATAAAAACCGCCCTCTCTCGTTTTACTTCCTGTAATCATCAAAATATATTATCCGACACTTTCCTGTGCCGCTTCGACGGGGTCCGCGTACTTTTGAAGAATAAGATTGACAGCGAGCCTATCCGATTCGTCTGCGCGGCGGTAAAGCTCTATTAGTTCACGTTCTCCGGAAGTGTATTCTTTCCGGGCAATTTTGGGGACGCTTCCGCTTGCCCTTTGCAGTATATCGATAAAATCAGTTTCATACATAGAGCATAATTGCAAAAGCTGGTTCATATCAATTTTGCTTTTGCCTAGTTCCCAGCTACTCACGTTTTGGTTTGTTATGCCCATGCGTTGAGCAACTTCTTCCTGAGATAAACCGGCGCTTTTACGCGCGCTGCGTAAGAGAAGTCCGATCGCTTTATAAAACATTTGCCTCACCTCAAAGATACAATACCGCACAGCAAATTACGGCAATGCCCAGATACTCGAGGACAGACACTGAATTATCCCCCTTTACCCATGACGCGCCGCTATCAGACGGCGTTTTCTTTTTTAACAACCG
>CALUPN010000148.1 GCA_944322625.1 Candidatus Gastranaerophilales bacterium
ATTACGTGCAAATGATGATGAGAAAACAGATTATAGTTTAGCTACATCATTATTAACAACCAACACTAATGCACCGATAGATGGTACTAAATTATATGATTTAGCTACTTGTAAAGGTATGATTAGTTGGTCTGGCTGTCTTGGAGTATATGGTGTTACTGGTGCAGAAAATATGATTTACTTTTCTGAAGTAGGCGACCCTAGTTATTTCCCATTCCCAGATAACGTAATTATATTCGATAATGAAATATTAGCAGTACATAATTATTTAGACCATTTAATTGTTGTAACTGTTGATAGTATATGGTTAGTTTCTGCAGGAGATACTATAAGCACGTCTATACAAAAAAGAATATTAACTAATATACATATACCTGAAATAGATGCTATTAATTTAGTTGTATTAAAGGACCAAATATTCTTTAAGACAGACACACAGTTCTATGTATTGAAACCAAATCAATATACTTCAGATTCAACAGACCTTAAGAATTATGTTAATTCAACAGCCATTGCTAATTACACTAAGAACTTCACAGAAGCCACTGTTAATTTACTCAATAAAGTCTATGTAGAACTATGGCAATCTTTAACTAAAGAACATAGAAAACAAATAAGATTTATAGATTTTGATGTATTAGATACACACAGTATTGTCAGAGATAATGAAGTACATTACATTTATAAGACCACACCTATATTGACAGATGATATACGTCTTGGTAACTTAGATGTGCACTTAGTATATAATACTACTGCACGAAGTTGGAGAATGTATTTCGTAGCTATAGGTTCAGACTCAGTTTACTACAATCCTATATTGTACAGGAATAAACAATCTGGAGCATTCTATGAGTTTATACCACACACTAAAGCAGATAATACTTCGAGTATAGCAATAACAAAGCAGACTTACGATGTAGTTGATGATAATGTCACCATCGAAGATTGGACTTTAACTAATAGTTATAATAATTATAATTTATTAGATACTGGTAATGTGGCTTTAGATGATATGTTTACTAAACGTTATCGTGAAGTTCAAATAAATTTACTTAATTTAGAACACACTAAAATAAATTTCTATGCAGATTTTATAGTAGATAGTAGAGAACGTAGACACGCTACTAAGTACATATTAGAACATATAACAGAAGATACTGACCCAGACTATGGTAAAATATTTGTAACACCTGTTGAAGATAGTAATCTGGAATTAGTAGGATTAACAACATTAGGAGATACTGTACTAGATACAGACTACTGGGAATTAGACTTATCTAAGTTTCCTAATTTAAATATAGTTACTGTTAGATTTAATGTTGAAGGGCGTGGTCGAAGATGCTCACTGCAATTAGTTAATACGTCATTAAAACGATATGAACTATCAGATATGGTATGGGTATATCGTATAATGAATGCAAGATAAGGAGGTTATAAAATGGATGATTTAATAAAAGAAGGTTTAATATACATTCCTAAGTATGTAAGTCAAGAGTCTGACATGGACTTTGGAGATGTTGTAACACATGAAAATTATAATGAAAAATTAAACCTTAATACAAAACAAGGGGATTATAATACTGAAATATTAAAATTATTATTTAATGAAACAGACCAAACTAAAGTGCCGCATATACCTTATATTGAAAATATTATTAAAGAAAGTTATAATACGCTGTCTAATAAAGTAGATACTTTTGATAATAGAATAAACACCAATACTGCAGACATTAATACAAATAAAGAATCTATAGCAGATATACTTAATACAATTAATTCCATTAAAGTAGGTACAACAGTAGTTGGCTATGCAACCGTTGCAGATAAAATTAAAGGTATTGATACTGCTGGTGCTCGTAAATATTATGGTACTGATAAAGCAAGTGCTGTTGGTTTTTATGAAATGCCTGCTAGTTTATTTGCTAGAGATGTTAGTAGCTCTGCAGTTGAAATAGATGGTATCTATTACACACCTAGACTTAATAGTGTAACTGAAGATATGTTAGTTGAAACTGTTAGAGAAAAATTAAACAGAGCTAATATCACAGAATACGACAAACTATCTAATTTACCACTTATTAACGGTTATAAGATTGTTGGTAATGTTACTTTAGAAAATATCGGAGCACAACCTGTTGGTAATTATCTTACAGAAATTCCAGAAGCATATACTACTATTGATCAAGTTAATGAACTATTAACGCCTTATTTAAAAAGTGCTAATGCTGCTGATACATACGCACTTATAACAACTGTTTCTAGTTTAAGTAACACTGTATCAACGCTATCTAATACAGTTAATACTAATAAAGACTATGCTGAAAGACGTTATGCTAGAATATGTGTGGGTTCTTTTAGTGGTACTCCTAAAGCTGGCGATATGTTGGTGACTTTATAATGGGACGTTATGATAAAATAAAAATATATAATGGTGCAAGTTGGGTAAAACCAAAACAAATAAAAGTATATAGCGGTTCTAATTGGTTAGATTTAGGACTGGACGATAGTTCTAATACCAGGTCCTTATATGCATATATAAACAGTGTTAGATCACAGCGTATAACTTTAAATAGAACCGTTGTGAATGTACCTGGAGAATCTTATGCCACTGGTGCATTTCAATTATTACCTACAGATATGTTTAGTTTCTATAGTGCTCGTTGTGATATTATATTTAGAGCAACTATTAGAAAACGTGCTGCTGGTAATAAACGTATATTTTATTCTGGTAAAGGTTCTAATATAGAGTTTTCTATAACTTGGTTAGATAATGGTAGAATCCAAATAGTAATGGATTCCA
>CALUPN010000149.1 GCA_944322625.1 Candidatus Gastranaerophilales bacterium
GCTTATCCGGCTTTTTGGCTATCAAGCAATGGATAGCAACTGACATTGAAAAATTAAGGGGGTGAAAATATGGCAGACGGAACAGTCGATAGCTTGAATTTGCAAATATCAGCTGATGCGACAAGTGCAGCAAAATCGGTCAATACGCTAGTAAGGTCTCTAAAGTCAATGGATGGCGCGTTTTCTAAAAACGTATCAAATATGCGAAAATTTTCAAAAGAACTTGGGACATTATCTACCGCAATGAAGTCGCTGTCAAAAATAAAGTTTTCTGTGCCGGATATGTCTGGCATGAATAAAATGTTGAAGTCTTTAAACAAATTAAACCCCGATGGCGCACAGGAGACAGCAAAAGGAATTGAAAAAGTTGTAAGTTCTTTTAACAAACTTGGAAGCACAAACTTTAACGACTCTGGGGTTAATAAGACGGTCAATGCGTTGAACCGATTGCTTAAAGTTGATACGAGTAAGTTCAATCCGGCAGATTTTGAACGAATTACGGACGCTATTACAAATCTCGGAACAATACCAGATGTTTCGTCTGGCGTGAACCGGTTTGTTTCTTCCCTTTCCAGGCTTGCAAATGCGGGAACAAAAACTGGACAGTCAGCAAACAGTGTTTTGAAACTTGGAGAGCAGACAAGACAAGCGGCGATCAAATTACAAAGTGTCGGTGCAATCAGTGATGATGTAAACATGTTTGTACAGTCAATCGGAAGATTGGCAAGCGCCGGGGAAAAAACCGGACAAACAGCATCAGGCTTATCCGCATTGTCAAAAGAAACGCTTGATTTCTTCCGCGCAATGCAAAACGCCCCAAAAATCAGTGAAAATACAATCCGCATGACACAGGCATTAGCACAATTGGCATCTGCCGGGGGGAAAGTTGGAACCGCAACTAACAAAATAACAAGTTCGTTTCAGAAGCTTTCCTCAATAGGAACGAGCACCTTGTCGGCAATCAATAAAGTTTCGAGTGGGATTGTATCTGCATTTAAGCAAATTGGAAACTCAAGCGGAAGCATTACAAAAGCTCAGTTTAGTCTGAGTAATCTTCTAAAAACAGCGGTTGGATTTCGATTAGGATATGGATTGCTGAATTTCGGGAAGCAGGCGTTTGAGCTTGGGTCAGATATTACAGAAGTTGAAAACGTGGTTGACGTTGCTTTTGGGAGCATGGCTGATTCGGCTTATGATTTTGCAAAGACGGCACAGGAACAGTTTGGGCTATCAGAACTTTCAGCGCTTAGATACTCAGGCATTTTAATGTCTATGTTTAATGCATCTGGAATTGCTCAGAAACAAGCCGCTGAAATGTCTACTACATTGACAGGACTCGCCGGAGACATAGCTTCATTTTATAACATCGACCAAGAAGAGGCGTTTACAAAGCTGAGATCAGCTCTCGCAGGAGAAGTAGAGCCGATGAGAGCCCTTGGGGTGGACATGACTGTGGCGTCCATGGAAGCATATGCGTTATCACAGGGAATCACAGAATCGTGGCAGTCCATGTCACAGGCCGAAAAGGTTATGCTGAGATATAACTACCTGATGTCGGTGACTTCGGCTCAACAAAATGATTTCCAGAGGACTCAGGCGAGCTTCGCCAACCAGACAAGACTTCTAACACTCAATTTACAGCAGCTTGCAGCTACTATTGGACAAGGCTTAATCGCCGCAGTCCTTCCGGCAGTAACAGCATTAAATAAACTATTTTCGGTTCTTCAAAAAGCGGCCGTGGCCGTGAGGAACTTTTTCTATGTTCTTACTGGATACAAAGGTGGTGGCTCCAGCGGAATTGTAAATGACCTTTCCGAAATAGGAGATGCTACAACCGGAGTTGAAGATTTGGGTTCAGCCGGAACCGATGCGGCTGATGGCCTCGGAGAAGCAGCAAAAGCGGCAGAAGAACTAAAAAATGCAACGCTTGGGATTGACGAATTAAATATCATTAGCCCAAACGAACCGGCATCGTCTGGAACAACTGGGTCGTCAGGCGCGTCAGGAGGCGGAACAGGGGGCGTCGGAGGTGCTGATCTTGGTCTAGATGATAGCCTTCTTGACTTAGGCGACAAAGAGCCGGAGAAGTATGTCAGCCCTTGGGCACAAAGAATACGTGACGCATTTTTAGCGGAAGACTGGGAGCAATTAGGATTTGAAATTGCTGACGGTTTAAATCATGGACTGCAAAAAGTATATGACGTGTTGAATTGGGAGAATGTAGGCCCGAAGATTACCGCATTCACTACAGCATTCACGGAAACATTCAACAGTTTTGCAAATAGCTTTGATTTTGACTTGCTTGGGAGAACAATTGGAACAGGCATTAACACTGTTGTAAACACTTTGAATCAATTGATTGATGGAATCGACTGGGTTAATCTTGGTGAAAGATTTGCAACAGGATTTAATGGACTTGTAGACGAAGTAGATTGGTTTGAGCTTGGACGACTTATTGGAAACAAGTTTATGATCGCGTGGGATACGCTTCTTGGCTTTGTTACAACTCTTGATTGGGGAGAAGTTGGGCGCTCTCTTGCAAATGGATTCAATGGAATGCTTCAAGAAATCAGTCTGGGAGATATCGGAACAACAATCGGAACAACTGTAGCAGGAATCATAGAGATGTTTCGTGAATTTTTTGCAAATGCAGATTGGGGCGAGCTTGCCAGTCAAGTTAAGGAAGGAATTAAAAATGCTCTTGTATCCGCTTCCGACGAAGGGAAAAATAACGGAATATTGGCTGGAATATTTGGAGTTGGAGCAATTGCCGGGATTTCAAAGGCGATTGAGCCATTATCTGGAATTATGTCTGTATTAGGCAACAATGTATCGAGGGTTTCTTCTTTGATTGGAAAATCCGGTCTTGGAAAAGCTTTTTCTACGGCGGCAGAAGCTTCTGGGAAATCCGGTTTATGGGGCGCTCTTTCAGGGCTAAAGGGAGTGATTGGCGCTATTAGTTCTCCTATAGCTATTGCTGTTGGAGCAATTACATTATTTGTGGCCGGGATTATAGATCTATGGAATACATCTGAAACTTTCCGAGATAATGTAAAAGAAATGTGGGATAGGATAGCAGATGCGTTTTCTTATGCAAAAACGACTATATGGGACGAAACACTGGTTCCTCTTTGGGATGATATAAAAGACTTGTTTGATTCGCTATATGACGCATATGAGTCAAGCGGGACAAAGGATATGTTCGAAGACATTGTTACATTCCTTGGAGACATACTTTCTTCCGGAATTTCCGTTTTTATAAAAACAGTTTCTAATGCATTCAAGACAGTCGGAGGGGTCTTGTCTGGGGTTATCGAGATTCTTGCAGGAATAGTGGACTTTGTCAGCGGGACTTTTTCTGGAGACTGGTCAAAAGCATGGAGCGGAATAAAAAAGATTGTGAAGGGAATAGTTGACGGAATAGCTTCTTTCTTTTCAGGATTATGGGATACAATCAAAACTATATTTAGTCCTGTTGCTGAGTTTTTTAAAGATGTATTTTCATCTGCCAAAGATCGAGTAACAGAGGCATGGAAATCTGTATCATCTTGGTTCAAAGAAAAATGGGATTCAATTAAAAACACATTTTCTAAAGCTCCGGAGAATTTTAAAGATTGGTTTTCGAGAGGATACACAAATGTAAAAAATGCATTTTCTCCAATAACGTCTTGGTTTAAAGAGAAATGGAAATCTGTAAAAAACGTATTTTCTGGTGTCAAAGACTTTTTTAAAAATGGATTTCAAAAAGCATATAATGCAGTAAAAAATATTTGGGGCGGTCTTGGTGGATTTTTTAAAGGAGTGGCAGAAAATGCATTTAAACCAATTAAAAAGTTAGTAAACGGAATTATTAACGGCGTAAACTTTGTATTGAAAAAAGTAGGGTCAAAAACGCGCCTTGGTGAATGGAAGGGGGTTGAGTTCGCAAAAGGAACTGATGGACTTCCAAAAGACACGTTGGCGGTTGTAAATGACCAAAAAGGGTCAACATACAAAGAATTGATCGTTCCTCCAAATGGACGACCATTTATACCAAAAGGAAGGAACGTAACTTTGCCACTTCCAAAAGGAACAAAGATTATGCCAGCAAAACAAACAAAAGAATTCATGTCAAAAACATTAAATATTCCACACTTTAAAAATGGAATTGGAGATTTGTTTGGGCATACATGGGAAAAAATAAAAAATTTCACAGGAAGTGTTTGGGATTATTTAACAAATCCAACAGAATTAGTGCAAATTGCAATTGATAAGTTTACAGATATTTCTGGAATGACAGAGCCTTGGCTAAGCGTTGCAAAAGGAATGACAAGCAAAGTGCTTGACGGAATAAGCGATTTTATTTCTGGCATTTTTGAAAACCTTTCTCCGGTTGTAAACTATAGTCCTTCAAAGGGGGTTGAACAATGGAGATCAGTCGCTGCGCAAGCGCTTAGAATGACAAATCAATATTCAGAAAGCAACTTAAATTTGTTACTATATCAAATGCAAACAGAATCAGGAGGCAATCCGAACGCAATTAACAACTGGGATATTAATGCAAAACGTGGAACGCCGTCAAAAGGACTTATGCAGGTCATTGACCCGACATTTCAGGCATATAAATACCCGGGATACGACAATATCTGGGATCCGCTTTCCAACATTCTTGCCTCAATCCGGTATACGTTGTCCAGATACGGAAGTCTTGCAAATGGTTGGAAAGGACACGGATACGCAGAAGGCATTGGAACCATTACCATTTCCGATATTTTCAACAAAATACCAATGCTTGCCAACGGTGGAGTAGTTATGCCTGGTCAGCTTTTTGTCGCTAATGAAAGAGGCCCAGAGCTTCTTGGAAGGTATGGAAACCGTACCGCGGTGTTGCAAAACGATCAGGTAGTAAGTTCAGTAAGTTCTGGCGTAGAGAAAGCGGTTCAGAGACAGAACATAGAAATGACATACTTGCTGAGACAGATACTCGAAACAAACCAGAGGATACTCGCAAAAGATAATTCGGCAAATATTGACGGTAAACGAGCAGGAAAACTTATTGACAGAGCGAAAAGCAATTCTGGATATGGGTTTAGAAGGGAGTTGTCGACTACATGAGCTTTATAAAAATTAATGGAAAATCGTTTCCTTCCCCGTCTCCGAACGTCACTCTGACTGTAACAACAGCTGTTAATGCCGGAAGGAATGCAAATAATAAGGTAGTCGGACAGAAGATAGGCAGAGACAATTACAAGATTGATAATCTGACGTGGGCGTATTTGGATGCGCCCACTTGGTCTTCTATCTTGAAAGAATTTGATTCAAACTTTTTTTCAACTGTACAGTTCTGGGATATGGTCAACAATAACTGGCAAACACTGACCATGTATCCCGGAGACAGAAGCGCAGAGGTGTATATGACAGATGAAAATGGCAAGCCTCTGTATTATCTGAATTGCAAGGTAAACATTATAGATGCGGGGTGGTAATGAATGTATGACGTGTCGCAAGAATATAAGGAACAAATGAAGCAACCAATTCGAAACCGCTCCTATATGAGAATCATGCTCGGACTAATCAACCAGGAGGCGCAAATGTCGGCAGAAGTCGAAAATCAGTCGCAATACACAGAGTATTCGGATTTTTCTACATTGTTCACAAAAAATGATGTAGGGAATATTTACGCAACATACGAGCAGAACTTTTTTAAGGCTGACGGCTCCATGTACTTTATACCAAGGGATTCTGCCTCCTATAGAAAGAACGGGTTGATCACAAACAACTTTTTTTCGGGAACTCCTACAATCAAATTTTCTTTTGGATACGGAGCGTCTGATATCAGAGGCCTTACCATTCAGTTTGGATTTAACTATCCGACAAAGTTTTCGGTTATTACTGATAACAATACTGAGGTTGATTTTGAGAACAATAGCGATTTTTTTGAAACAGAAACAGTGTTTGAAAATACAAGCACAATTACACTAAAAATCAAAGAAATGAGCACTCCAAATAACCGAATACGATTATATTATATAAAATTTGGATTAGGGGTAGAGTATGACAACGAATGGATTGAAACAACAGAATCATCAATGACGCTTTCTGCAATTAACGAAGAGTTGCCAGAAGTAAATTTTTCAGTTACACTGAAAAACGATGACCAAAGATTCAATGTAGACAACCCAAGCTCAGAAATAAACTTCTTAGAAACCGAACAAAAGATGTCTGTGATATATGGATACGAATTAAATGACGGAACTGTAGAGTGGATGCAGTTGCACACTCTTATGGTGAATGAATGGAGCGCGGATGATACGCAAGCCACAATTAAAGCTGTTGACCGGTTTAAATACATGTCTGGCAACTACTATAAAGGTCGATATTATGAGGACGGCATCAGTCTTTATGACCTAGCAGAAGATGTTTTGCAGGACGCAGGACTAGAAGATACAGAATATTTTATTGAAAAATATTTAAAGAATATAGTTGTGCACAATCCAATTCCGAACGTCACTCACAAAGAAGCTTTGCAGATTATTGCAAACGCCGGAAGATGCATTCTCAGTATTGATCGTTACGGGAAAATAAAGATTATGCCATCATTTATCCCAGAACATGAGGTTTCTTCCAACGGGACTGTTTACTATTCCGATGTATCCAGTATTAATAATGCGTCATCAAAGAAAAGTTACGCGACCTATGAGCAGAACTTTTTCAAAGCAAATAAAACCATGTATTTCCTGCCAAGAGAAGGAATTGCCGACACAGGGTATGTGAGTGAGCAAATCAGCGGAAGTGACGGAACTTTTTCTGTTAACCCTAAAATAACATACGAGATGGAGTCTACCTTCACCTGTTATGGCCTGAAAATAAGATTTTCGGATTCGCTCCCGGCGTCTTTTGTTATCAAGACTTATTCGTCCGGTTCACTAATTGACACATACGAAGTAATGAGCTACATTCCGGAATTATATCAAACAACTCATCAATTTTCAGAATTTGATAAAATGGAAATCGAGTTTACCAAAACGGCTTCTCCAAACAGCAGAATACACATAGATTACATTGAGTTCGGAGATGAAACGGATTATACCGTGGAATATGACGACTTATACTCTACCCCGACTGGAACCCAGCTTGACAAGGTAAAAAACCTAAACGTTTCAAGGCAAATTTACTCTTCTGGGACAGAAGATGAAGAATTGACAAGCGATACTTTGAATTATGATGGGCAAAATCACATTTACTATTTTAGTGATCCGTGCTATGGATATTCAGCATCCGTTACAGAAGGAGCAGTGAGCGTATCCATAATTTCGAGTGGGGCTTACTATGTTGAAGTTGGATTCTCAGACGGAGATACGGGGGCAGAAATTAAATTTTCAATAACAGGACGAAAATACAACATTTCAGAGTCGTTTTATTCGATTTCGATCAACAATAGGGGAAGTGACACCACATGGGATAATCCTCTGATCTCCGACTTAAACCATTGCAAAAATGTGGCAGAATGGATAGCAGATTATTTATCTTCGGGCGTAGAATATGAATTGGATTTTCGAGGCGAACCAGCTATTGACTGCGGGGACACAATATTCCAGGAAAATAAATACGTTGATGATTTAAAAACAATTGTTGAAGAGCATCAAATGACATTCGGAACAGGAGGATATGTAGACGGAGCAATTCGAACACTGAGAAAAAGTTTTCAGGTTAAAATTGAAGATAATTACGAAAATCTTTATGATGGCTCATACGAGGCTGGGTATATGTCTGTTCTTACGGTTATGGATGCCCCTTTTGTATCAATTTTGGATGTTCCGTCCGGAAAATACAGAACGACTGGATTCATTGATGTTACCGGACTTAGCTACATATACAGCATTGTCATGAGCGCTTCTAAGCAAAAAAATTACCAAGCATATAGTTATGTTTTTTTTAGTGATACTAATCTGGGAAGCGTAATTGGAGAAAAGGGATCAATTAATGGAGGAACAACGGTTGTAGGCGTTGCAGTTCCAGAAGGGGCTAATTATGTCCGAATAAGCCAATCAGATACATCTATGGGCAGTGGATGGAGCAATGGAATTTACATTGGAGAAAGCAGCGACCCTGATAATGACAGATTTGTAAAAATGAACACATTAATTGAGTGACGTAGGGAGGCGATAAAATGTGGACAACTCCAAAAACTAATTGGTTATCCACGGATTATTTTAATTATTCCGATTATAATCGGATCAAAAACAATATTGCTTATATCAAAGAACTTTCAACAGAAATGTTTCCTGATTTTCAATCTGAAGAAATGGGTAACGACAAAACTTCTTATGCGGAATATCCGTATGCAGACGAATTCAATGCGCTCGAAAATAATTTGGAACTGCTCAGGAACAATACTTTTCCATTTGATAATTCAGAAGCAAAGCAATGGTACGAAAATCAAAGAACGCCAAATTATGAAGATTTTAATAGAATCGAAAACGCTTGCCTTCTTTTTTATAATGGACTTACGAGTCAAAAAAATGCATTGCGCAGATTTCCATTTCGACTAGGAACAAAATCGTCCGCAATTCGAATATAGGGGGGTGAATAATTGTGGCAGAATTTACGCAATTAAAAACAAATTACAAAGATGATATTCTTGCACAATCTAATACAAAAAGAAAATATGAGCAGATATCTAATTCTGACGGAAGCGTATCATTTGATGATGTAACGGATTATTCGCAGGAAGGAGACTCGTTTTCTGCTTCCGACATTAATGAAACAAATGGAGCTATTAATAAAATTTACAGCGACAGAATTTTGACGTTAGATAAATTGGAATTGGTTACAGAAACCGGATTTTTTGTAGACGCTTTGGCAGTCAAAGAAGCTTTTTCTGAATTAAGCGAAGAAAGTAGCGCGAATGTATTTACAAATCGATTCCAAACAGGCATTGTGATGAGGAAGGGTAACATAAAACGTTTGCGACTTACGAACTCAACTGTTAATTTTAGAACAGGAACTGCATACGAACTAGGAACGCTACCGGAAGAATATACGCCAATGGAGCAAGTCGTAAAATTTGCCGTGATTGCCGGAAACCAAAACACTACAATTTTGGGGCGCCTAATTATAGCAACAAACGGAGAAGTTACTTTTACCCCTTACGCAGACCGATTGGTAGGAGAAGTTATTAATATAGACGAAACTTATATTTAAATAAAACATCAATAAATTTTTTGAAAGAGGCAATATGTTTAACATAAAATTTTTAAATGAAAACAAAGTAAGGCAGG
>CALUPN010000150.1 GCA_944322625.1 Candidatus Gastranaerophilales bacterium
TTGCGGCAAATACTTCTCTACATTATAGACAGGAATTATTACAGAAGCTTTAGCCATTTTTCCTGCCTCCCCAAAAGAAGCAATACCCTTCAAGCTTCTTTAAGAATTTTTCCTTATCCTCAACCAGCAATTCTAAATCACGTTTTTTGATTGATTTAAAGAATTCTTTCGTTAGTTCTCCTTTGTAGTAATAAAACTGAAATTCATTAGAAAAACGGGGTAAAAATTCGGGTTTTAAATCGTCACTCAAGCGTTTTAAGTTCCACAAATAAGCGCGGTATTGATTGATGAGTTTTTGGGGGGTAAATATTTCTTTCTTCTCGGGATTTTCATCCAAAAACCGCCCGATTTCTTCATATTCATCACAAACGCAATACATTTTCTTCGGGTTATTAACTGATGAATTCGGATTATCCTGTCTGTAATAGAGTAACGCTTCATCAAGAAGATACATTTTATCTACCGTTGCAAGAACTTTGAATGTAAAGCTCATATCCTGATAAGATGCCCCTTCCGTTTCTAAAAGACGGATATTATTCTTATCTAAAAAGCTTTTTCTGTAAATTCCGGCCCAGATGCTTGCGTGTGCGGTAAAAATCTTCAAGTTATCTTTAGGGCAAAAAGCTTGTTTTTTAGCGCATTTGCTTACAAGACCGCTCTTTTTCTTCTTATTCTTTAATGACCAATAGTTATAGAAATTACATTTGACTACATCAAGATTTTCTTTTTTAGCAATAGCATAAAGTTTTTCATAGATGGTTTTATCTAAAATATCATCAGGTTCAAATACAGCAGCGAATTCCCCTTTTGCCTCGTCTAAACCGCGGTTTATTGTTTTTCCGTAACCTTCGTTTGGCTTATCAATGATTTTTATTCTTTCATCTTTTAATGCGTATTGGTTTACAATCTCAAGTGAATTATCCGTAGAACCGTCATTAATACAAATTATTTCAATATCAGGCAATGTCTGACTTATTACGCTATCAAGTGCTTCGCGTAAAAATCTTTCTGAATTATAGATTGGTATGATTACTGATATTTTTGCCATTCTTGGTTTCTTTCTGCCCTCGTTTTATTTTTTTGACCCCTCCCCTAACCCCCTCCCACAAGGGGCGGGGGGTTGCGTTCAACCCCTGTTTACCTATTCACTAATCACTATTCACTTCCCCATTTAAAGATTCATCACCTTAAACCTGCTGCTCAAATCTTCGTTCAAACCGATATATTTCATAGTGTCCAGAACGCTGTTCTGGTTAAAAAGCCATTGAAGCATTGATAAATCACCGTATGTTTTGTAATAGTGATAGCCAAATGTTTTTCTAAGTGAAGCAAGCGTGATATCATTATCAAGCTGCATTTCTTTGCAAGCATCTTTAAAATTTCTGTAAACTGTTGTTCTGTCTATTCTTCGGCCTAAGCCTGATTTAAACAGAGGACTTTCGTCACGCATTTCGGAAGTGAGCACGGATATTAAATCTTTTATTTCACTTGTAAGCGGAATATGTTTTTCGACTCCTGCTTGTATAATTGTAATAGAATCTTTTTCTTTCACGTCAGACACGTTCAGGTCTAAAAGTTCATTCAATTTAAGCCCTGTATTAATCGCCAAAGTAAACAGCAGCAAATCCCGCGTATTCCCGTTTTTGCGGTAATAGTCTTTTATTTGTTCCAAGACTCCTTTTTCTTTGATGATGCATCCGCTTTCCATTTTCTAACCCGCCTTTTTCATCTTATTTTTTATTATGGACTATAAACGACTCCAAGTAAACAATATCTTAAACAAAGCCATAAGTCAATCTTAAAAAAGCATAGAAATTCATAAAACTTCACGTTCTAAAATTATTGTCCCGAGAAGCATTCGCCGCTTATGCATCAAAATAAAAATTATGGTGCATAGTTCTGCGTTTTATATTTTTCGTATAACATCATTTACTTCTTCAAAGCAGCAATTTTAATATTTTTATAAAACATCATAGGTTATTAAAAATTATTCAGATAAACAACTTTGTTTATGTAGTCAAGAATGAGCTGTATTGTTGCTGCATTTGAGCAATAAGCATATCCATCGCGGAGAATTTAGCTTCCAGTCTGGCGCGATATCTTTCGATATCCTCATTAGCTTTTACAATCTTTTTCTCAAGATTGTTTACTTCACGACTGTAAGCTTCATCTGTAGAGGCAAAATAACCCGTTACGGACTGAAGAGAAGATTCCAGCAGGGTTTCCACTTTTGTAAAGATACCCTGATTATTAGTTCCGCCTATTAACAATTCTTTCACAGCATCTTCATCTGCTTCATAAGCTTGAAGGAATTTGTCTTTATCAAACGACAGGTTAATAATACTTTCAGTTGTTGTAGAAATATTATTAGCACTTGCATCGCTTACGCCTATACCGATTGAATCCAAATTACGGAAGATTGTTGTACCGGCGTCAGAGCTTGTCATCAGACTTCTAAGTTGGTTACGTATTAACTTAAGAGTTGTTTCGCTATGGAGTTTGCCATCTACGGCAATTGCCTCATCAACATTTTTCATAAGTTCATTGTAAGAATCAACCACATCTGATATTGCATTGGCCAATGTTTCCTTATCGCGTTCTACCGTTAAGGTTACGGAAGATCCTTCGGTCAATCCTTTAAGATTTATTGTTAAACCTTTTATTCTGGAAACATCACTGGTTATAGTGTTTGATGTAGATGTATAAGTTGTGCCGTTAATTGATAATTTTGCATTATCACCGATATCCTGAGTATCAATATTCATACGCGTAACGTCAACTGAGCCGTCAGCATTCCATTCTGTTGCGGTAAATCCCATTATGTCAGTGAAATTACTTGTACCAGCTTCAATATTTATATATGCGGCTCCGGTTGTTCTCGATTTTATAACCAATTTGCCGTCGATATTATCCCAGTATGCAGTAGCATTTGCTTCATCACTGGCGTTAATTTGTGATATTAAGTCGGAAAGTTTTGTATTAGCTCCTATTGTAAACGTAGCATCACCCACAATAAAAGTACCTTCGGTAACCTGTCCGTTTCGGAATAATCCTGCGGATGTTACAACGGAGTCCGAATTCACGCAATAAAGTTCACGAGCACTTGTTACCACTCCGTTTTCGTCTTTTGCAATTCCGGTGATAGCGGAGAAG
Source organism: Candidatus Gastranaerophilales bacterium (assembly GCA_944322625.1). GTDB lineage: Bacteria > Cyanobacteriota > Vampirovibrionia > Gastranaerophilales > Gastranaerophilaceae > CAG-196. The sequence goes on from CALUPN010000150.1 coordinate 3,154, forward strand.
TTACTTGTATCTGTTGTAGAACCTACTTCTACGGACTTACCGTCTTTTGAAGATATTATTAAATATCCGTCTTTAAATTCAAGCGTTAAATCTGCAAATGCGGTTGCCAATCTGGCTTGCAGGTCTCCGAAAGTTTCATCTGATTTGATTTGAACAGTTGCTTTTTGTCCGTCATTATATACGGTTAATGAACCGTCAGAAATATTCAGCATGCCCATTTTTGTTGTATTATCGGCATAATTTGATACGGAAAGAGTTCTTTCTTCAATGCTTGTTGTTGTGGATTTAACCGTGTCACTGCTTGAAACATAGCCGCCCAAATCATCATTATAAACAAGGCCTATTGTAGCAAGCAGATTTGAAGTTGTGCCGTTGGTATTAATTGTAAATGTATCATACCCGCTCTGAATCATTATTTGTCCGTTTGCCATGGTAGCTTCAAGCCCCAGAGCTTTAAATTTTTCCATCAGGCTTCCGAATGTCTCGTCAGCAGTTATTTTAACAATACTTGTTTGTCCGTTTACGGTAACAGACAAATCGCCTTCCGCTTGCAGAAGTCCGTTGTCATAGTAGCTGAGCAGAGTATCTTCCGTAGCGGCGGTATATGTAGTTACCAGAGTTGAAGTTTCTTCTTTGCCGGTATATTTTTTTGTTTCATTTACCCCGTTTGTGAAGAGCTTTTCAACTACGTTAGAAGCGTTTGTTGCGCTGTTGGATTTAGCGATGTATGAATCACCTTTTCCGACAATTGAGAGCACTGAACCGTCCGGGCCTGTTACAAGGCTGGTTTCAAGTCCGAAGCTTTTCAATGTATCCATAAAACTGCCGAGAGTTTCATCGGAAGAGATTAGCGCCGTATATTTTACGCCGTTATTATAGACGTAGTATTCTCCCGTAGACACCCCGAGTTCTGATAACAGAGTATCACGCGTTGCGGAAGCATCAAGCGTGCTTGTTTGTACAACATCTAAGGTTTCGCTTTTATATGTATTGGTATTAATCCAGTCATTTAATCCTATACCCAGAAGGTCTAAGACATTTGAAGCTTTGTCATTGCCTGTATAGTTTTGAAGCAGGCTGTCTCCGGTATTTTTGATTATAAGTTGTCCGTTATCGTTTATAACGGATTCAAATCCGTACAGCGCAAGCTCATCCATCAAAGTTCCCACAGTATCATCGGCACTAAGCGAGATATTAGTTTGAACTCCGTCTTTAATAACTGTTATATAGCCGTCCTGATACGTTCCTTCATTAATATCCGCAAGCTTGGTATCTCTGTTAATCGCTCTTATTTCATCTTTCGGAATATCCAAACCATTAGATGTGTAAATGTTAACGAAATCCCATTCGGCAAATAAAGTTGAGACCACATTTGAATTTTGTCCGGCCAAAGCGGATGTGGCAAGATATGTGTTATTATAAGCCCCGACAGAGATAGAGCCGTCCTCTGCGATATCTGCAATAAGTCCGTATTTAGCCAGTGTTGCCATAAAGTCATTTACGGTGGTATCAGCCGTAATTGTTTCCGTATTTCTCACGCCGTTAGAATAAACGTAATAAGTTCCTTCCGTGATACCGAGATTATTACCGGCAGAGTCTTGCAGCTCGCTGAGTTTTGTTGAACCTGTCATAACATTATCAACATCTTCCGTATATTTAAGGTTTTCACTTGTCGAATCGTATCTGGTTGACCAATTGCCTGCAATACCGATTTTGGAAAGAATATTTGAAGCCGAAGAAGATGCAATGCCATCGGTTGTGAGATAACTGTCATTATTGCCGTCAAAGTATAATTTGCCTTCTTGAGATATACCTACGGTTATACCGTATTGAGAAAGCTTGGCGGCAAGAGTTTCGAGCGTATCATTTGTATCTATGTTAATAGTACTGCGCGTGCCGTCTTGATATACATAGATTTGTCCGGCGGTAATTCCTAAATTTGTACCGGCTGCATCCGTAAGTTCAGAAAGTTTATCGGACATACTGATTCTGTTAACTTTCACTTCCGTATCGGTTAAATGCTCGCTTGATTGTGTAATCTCGCCCAGTGTCCAGTCAGTAAGTCCTAAGACATCGAGAATATTTGAGCCCCCGCTTATGGTGCTCAGATAACTATCTCCTATTCCGGATACTGAAAGTCGTCCCGAATTATCGATATTAGTTGTAAAACCGTACATAGCAAGTAAATTGCGGAAATCTCCGATAGTGGTAATATTAGTAGTATCTATATTGACGGTATAATTTATTCCCTGCTGGGTAATAAGTATATTTCCGCCTGTAATTCCGAAGCTTGCGAGGGTTGAGGCATCAGTCATATTGGTAATTGTTTTTTCAACAAGATTTGTAGATACGTTGTAGGTGGTATCTTTGCCGTATTCTTTCTGATAAGTTCCCATCAGGAAAGTTCCCAGTGTACCGGAGATATCGAAATCCGTGAGAGTCGGTGCGGTTACACTAAAGCGTCCTTTTGCATCTATACTTGCATTTATACCGTATTCCGCAAGTTTATCGATTACGTCATAAATAGATTGTGTTTTTGAGAAATTCAGTGTTACATGTTGATTTCCGGCATCCGAGTATGTTTCCAGAACTATTGATGCGTTTCCGGAGGCGTTAAAGGTTATGCTGTTACCGGCAGAATCGCCCAGATTTTCAAGAGTTGTACTTCCGCTTGCGGCAACGGTTACGGTATGTTTTAACGTGTCGGAAGTTCTGTTAACCGTCACGGTTTGAACGTTTGAAACAACATTGCTGAGCTTTAATGCAGTCAAAATATTGCTGCCTCCGCTTGCGGCTTGCAGGTATACATTACCGACTCCGGTAATTGTTGCTTTACCCTCTGAGTCTATTGAGCCTACCAGACCGTAGCGGGAAATCTGTTCAAAGAATTCATCAACTGTTTTTGTTGCATCAACGGAAATTGTTACAAATGTACCGTCCGTTTTGTGAACTATCAAACTGCCGTTTCCGTTATTGAAACCGTTGATACTTGAAAGTACGGTATCACCCGTAATTTTAATATCATCTTTTTCGACATTCAAGTCTTTAGAATCACTGTTAACCCAGGTTTTACCGACTTCCGTTGTCCAGCTGTTTCCTGAGCCGGCTTGAAGCTTCAGGATATTTTTCAACGTCTGTGTCATATCTTTGATGTAACAACCGTTGTTAGCACTGAATGTTAATTTGCCGTCCGTAACAGAGCCTGATATTCCAAACCCTGCGATTGTTGATATGATATCATCAACGGTTTTATCCGGAGTTACCGTAATTACGTGCTCGGTTCCGTGTGTCACAACTGTTATAAATGCGTTGCCTGTTAGTCCGAGGTCGCTGAATGTGCTTGATGTATTAAGTGTTGTAATAGTTGTTGAACTCAAACGATCGGAATCTTCATTTTGATAATGCGTTTCCTGAGAAGATGTGTATGTATAACCTTCTCCGGCCTGGAGTTTCAGAGCATTTGCAATATTGGCGGAAATTGACGTAATATAATGGTCATTTCGTCCGACAAGTGTCAATTTTCCATCATGTATACTGCCTGCAATACCGTAGCCGGCCAAAGTTGAAATTATATCACCGACTGTCATATCAGGACTGATTGTAATTATATGCTGAGTTCCTTCGGACATAAGTGTTATATAGCCGTCTGCACCGACCTGCAAGTCACTGAGTTTTGTATCACCGGTTAAGTTCGATACAATTGTCGAATTAAATTTATCCGAATCTGTATTTGTATATGTTGTTTGTACAGTAGTTGTATAAGTATCGCCGGTTTTCAAGTTTAACTTAGTGCGTACAGCCGCGTCTATACTGTATATATAAGCATTCTCATTGCCGTTGAACGTAACTTTGCCGTTATTTATACTGCCTGTTATACCATAAGCTGCTAATTTGGTGAAAATATCACCTATTGTATCTGATGCATTAATCGTAACATTTTTAGCTGCACCGTCAACTCTCAGTGATATAACTCCGCTTGAAGACATACCGAGTTCACCCATGGTTGTACCCGACACGGCAGTCGCGGTTGTCTCCGTCATCAGAGTATCGGAACTTGTATTAGCAGTTGTAGTGCTTGATTTTACGGTATACCATGTAGAAGCTGTATTACTTAATCCGAGTCGGCTTGCTAAAGCGGTAGTCATTCCAGTAATATAACTGTTTTCATTACCGATTAATGTTAATTTGCCGTTAAGAACTTTTCCTTCTATATCATATGCAGCAAGCTGAGTCAGCATACTTCCGACAGTTTGCTCCCTTGATACCGTAATTGTATGTGAAGTTCCTTCAGTAATAACTGTTATTCTATAAGAATACGTATTATATATATCTTTCAGCAGAGTATCTTCCGAAAGTTCTTCAACTACTCTGGCCCTATTAACCGAAGAAGTTAAAAATTCTAAGCCGCCCAATAAATCGGTATCTGAACCAAGTGTAAGTCTGCCATTATTAAAAGATGCACTTCCGCCAGCACCGTATATTCCTACTATAACATCCTGGATTGTATTACTGCCGTCAAAGCTTATTTTCTCTGCCTGACCACCAGCTCCTTGAACATAACCTTCATATTCATTTGTAACTTTAAGAGAAACTGTATTCAAAGAACCTGCAAGATTCCATATATCACTATCAAAACCGTATGGTATCGAAACCATATCACCATAGCTATTTGAAAGATTAGTAGCTGTAAGCGTAAGATTTCCGGATGGTATGATATTTACATATCTGGGTAAAGAACTGTCACCAGGGAAATAGTATATAGAGTTTGATAGTGTAACTCTATTGCCAGTACCCGGTGTGTCTTGAGTGCGTGTATTTATGAATGCAGCGTTACTTCCGCCTGCAGCGGAAATGGCACCTGTTGCATAACAATGATTAATATTAATATTTAGATTTGAAATACCTTGTGCCAAGTGCACAGAACCATATATGCCCGCAAGCTGTGCGTTAGTACTTGTAGATGTTAATGTACCGCTATACATACAATCCTGTATATTTATAGTGGAGTTATTGCTGCCAGAATTCAGGGCATTTCCGCCTATAATTCCGCCGCCGTTATAAATATTTCCTTCCATGTTCATGGTACTGGAGCTTTGACTAACCAAATATGTCTCATTTTGTGAGTCAAGCATTGACCCAACAATACCACCAGCGACATTCGCAGTGTTAATTGTTCCGGAGGTAGAACAATTGGTTATTGTACCACCCATTCTCATAATTCCTACAAGACCTCCAAATATACCCCAATTAAAAGAATTACCGGTTGTTCCTATATTAGCATTTATAACTTCAACTCCTGAAATAGTTGAGTTTTCCCCTATTGCAACCAAAGCGCCAACATCAAAATTGCGGCCAGTTACGCTGCCACTTATATTATTAGTTACAGTAATTGTAACATTTTCTAGTTTAAGATTTTTTATTTCAGCATTTACTATTCGTCCAAAAAATCCTACGACATTCGTACCTGCTACATTAGTATGAGCCATATTTATATTACTTATCGTATGTCCGGCTCCATCAAATGTTCCATTAAAAGTATCAGAATAACTATCACCTATACCTACCCAATCAGAATAACTTGACAAATCAATATCATTTAAGAGTACAAAAGTTTTACCACTCATATTATTTCCCCTGTTAACTTGATCTGCAAGGTATTTTAATTGTGCGGCAGTACTGATACCGATAATAGTACCTGTTACCGTAGAGGCGGTTATTGTGCCGTTAATAGGATATTTTAATGAAACCAGAGTGTCTGCAACCGTAGCCGTTGTGATTTCAGTATAAGTTACAGCAGCAGTTGAAGTATTGACTATCCCGACCGTATTTTGTATTGTTTCCGTACCGGTTCCGATTCCTAAAGAATCAGCCAGCTTCCCAACTACGTAACGTCCGTTATCTGAGTCAAATGACAAAACCCCGTTATTTATTGATACAGTTATACCATAGCTTGCCAGCGAATTTTTAAGGTCACTAATACTGGTTCCGCCATCAAATGAAACTGTTGCAACATTTGTTCCGTTTTGCTCTTTTATATTGATTGTATAATCATCACTCCGCCTTAATGTAGGAGGATAAGTAGTTGAAACAGACCCGCCTGATGGAATACTCCATATAGAACTATCCCAGCCGGCATTTCTTGCTCTTTGCGTTATCTCGCCACCGGTCAAGCCTACTGCACTATTTGTAACAACCGGATTTATGTTTCTTAAACTGCCAACTATTGATTCACTTGGTGTAGCAAAAGTATTAGTAATAGTTATAGTATTATAACTCCCTGAAGCATCATAATTCGCACCAAGAATTGAACCTCTTGACTCGTTGGCAGCAGGCGAACCACTAAACCGGCCAAAATTATAACAATTCTCTATAGAACTTAAATTATTACTTGAGTTGTTATGATGAATATTACCAACAAGACCGCCATTCTGATTAGAAGATGTTGATGCGACCGCAGCAAGATAGCCTTGGTTAAAAGAGTTTGATATTTCATTAATCCTACCGGTTGTATCCCAAAATCCCATTGTACCGACAAGTCCGCCTGCTGCAGTAGAATCCCCTCTAATAGTTGCAGAGTTATAGCTGGCAGAAATAGTGATTCCGTTTCTTGCCTGTCCTACTAAACCGCCCATATATGCGGTATTATCAGTAGAATAAACAGAACCACCAATATTAGCACTCCATTCTATAGTAGAACTGTCCAATACACCGACAAGCCCGCCAAGTGCACCGCCGGCGGATGATACTTGCGCACTATCAGAATAAACAGCAGAAATTGTTGTATTCTTGGCATAACCGACAAGAGCACCGGTATAGCCGGTTCTTGATGATTTTGTAATTCTTGTACTTCGCAAATTCAGGTTTTTAATTGTTGCCCCGTCTGTATATCCGAATAAGCCGGCATACTCTCCGGAAGTTGATTGATTTAAATTACTAATAGTAAACCCGCCGCCGTCAAAAGTTCCGGCAAAAGGGTTCGTTTCGTTACCAATAGGGTGAAGAGTACTCGTCATGTTTATATCATTCAAAAGAATAAATGTTTTGCCGCTCATATCATTGCCGGCATTAACCAGAGTTGAAAGATATCGTAATTGTGCTGCAGTACTGATACCGATAACATCACCCGTAACTCCGGAAGATGTAATTGTACCGTTAATTACGGGATTAATAAGTTCATTAAGGGTAGATGTTTCCGTAGCTAAAGTAGTTGCAGTATAAGTAATTGCAAGTGTTGATGTTGCTGTTTTACCTACGGTAGAAGTTGTTGTTTGTGTTATAGTGCTTATACCAAGAGCTTCCGGAATACTGCCGGTTATATAATTACCGTTAGCTGAAACTAAAGTTATTACTCCTCCGCTTACACTGCCGGTTATGCCATAGTCTTCAAGAGCATGCAACATATCGCTAACAGTTGCTTCAGTTGCGAGAGCAATATTTGTAATATATTTTCCGGATTCTGAACGTATAACAAGTCCTGCACCTTCTCCGGCAAGGTTCGGGTTATCTACAGGGGGGTGGCCGGCATAGTCAGGTGAGCCATTACCGACAGGATTTACACCGGGATTAATAGATGAACAGTATTGAGTGTTGGAAATTTGTACGCCATTACCTGCGTTGCCTACCAATGCTCCCATACTTTCTGGGTAGGTACTTGCAAAACCAGAGGAAAGCTTCCCCCAACTATAGGAATCTAGAATGAGTCCACCTAAATGTCCGACCAAACCACCCATGTAATTATAACCAGCACCTGTAGCACTGCTAGTAATATTTACTTTCGAGCCAGATAAAATCAAACCAGCATTGTTACCAAGATCTCCGATTATCCCCCCTATATAATCCCCTCGATCAAGCTCTATGTCTCCGGATGTGTAGCACTGTGTAATAGAAGTTAAATCACTAGCATGTCCTATCAGCATACCTACACGAAATCCAATACCGGTAATTCTGCTTTCCTCTATTAAAATATTATTGATTCTACTGTCAGTAACAGTACCTGCAAGTATACCAACATTAGAACCTGTATATGATACACCGCTTGCGCTAGCGTTATAAAATCTCAAATTTATTACGGTAGCGTTATCAAGAGTTCCAAAGAAACCAAAATTAGTATAGCTTGGAGAACTATATACGCTGAAATTCTCTATTGTATATCCGTTTCCGTTCAATGTTCCGCTGAAAGTAGTTATGGGGTTCCAGCTGACTCCACCGAGATCTATATCATTCATTAAAATAAATTTCCCGCTTGGATTATTTCTAAGCTGTTCAAGATCTGCAGCGGTCTTAATGAGTGTATAACCTTGTGCAACTGCTTCACTTTCCGATAGCCTTGTTATTGGGCTAACAAATGCATTTATCCCCAATTCAGAGAGTTTAGTATCTCCTGTCATGGCTGTTATTTCAGTATAGGTTATTTGAGCGGTCGATGTCGTGGTTGCGCCGGTTGTTACCGTAACTACTTTAGTTGTTGTATCAATTCCCAGATGCTGAGTGAGTGTTGTGTTCGAAATATAATTTCCGACGCTTGAAGTCAGGCTGATTACGCCGTCTTTGATTGCTCCGGTAATACTGTATTTGGTTAAATCAGCGAAGAAATCCCCGATGGTTGTTGTCGTATTAATCGTAACCGTACCGATTATATTTGATGATGAATCATAAACGGCCACATTCAAGCTCGTTAAGCCCGGAATGAATTCCGCCAGCAAGTTTGACTCTGTTGCTTCCACATTATCAGTATAAGTTATTCTGTCAGAAGATGTAATAGTCTGCGCTATTGTAAAAGTCTTATTAATACCGTTTTCTACGCTTATACCTAAATTATTCATTATTGTGCCGCCGGCGTAACTTCCCGCTTCAGAATACAGGCTTATAACTCCGTTGGTTATGGTCCCTATTATGCCGTATGCTTTTAATGAAGCAAACATATCTTCTACCGTTGAAGAAGTCGTCAGTGTAGAAATCGTTGCTATACAAACCTGATCGGAATTGTATATAAGAATATTTTGCCCGCTTCCCGTAACAGCACCAATGTCACCCAGCGTAGATGTTACATCGGCAGTTACGGTCCCCGTGTAACTTATTGCCGCAGTTGAACTCTGAGTTGTATTAACAATTTCTGTCGTTGTTTGCGTTGTAATCCCCAGAGAGTTGGCAAGTGCGCCCGTTATATATTTACCTTCTGCAGAATCCAGCTTGATTACACCGTCGGAAATGGTTCCGTCTATACCGTTGCTCTTTAAGCTGTCCAAGAAACCGCCGATGGTTGTTGTACCGCTAACACTAAGAGTTCGGATTGCTTTTCCGAGGTTGTCATGGATAATATATGTACTGTTATTGATTCCCAGAGATGCAAATGTCGTATCTCTGTCTGCATAAACTTCTTCTTCAGTATATAAAGTTTCGCCGGATGCCGAAACAGATGAAGTATGAGTTACGGAGGTGATTCCGAGCGCTTCCGCTACAGTTCCGCTCAATGTTCCGCCGTTTATTGAAAGACGACCGGTATGATCAAGTGCTGCCGTTCCGCCGTTAGCATATATCATATTAATTAATTCATTAACGGTTGTAGAGGCTGAAACCGCCAGATTATGGCCGTTAAAGTTCAAATTGTAACCGCCTGCTACCTCTCCGGTCGTTCCGAGCGTAGATATAATATCCCCTAAAGTCGTTTCACCCGTAACTGCCGCTACAGTAGTTACCGTCATTACGGAACCGAGTACATAACTGCTCTTGTTTGAAGTCTCCAGGCCCATACTTGCTTCAAGAGCCGCGTTTTCAATATAACCGTTATTAACGGTCAAAAATCCGTCTTTGAGGTTTGCCGAAACTCCGGTTTGAGCATTGATAAAATCAAGAAGATCACGGATTGTAGTACCTTCACTCACAACAGTGGAGGCAAGAACGCTGCCGGCACTGTCATATACTTTTACCGTTCTGTCTGCCGTGCTCATTGTATTTGATATGCCGTAATTCTTTAATACGGTATCAAGAGTCGCATCTATTGTAACAGTCTCTCTTGAATATAATTCATTTGAGGTTACGTATTTCCCGGAAACCGTTGTTGTCAGATTAAGCACGTCCGCCAGGTTAGAGCTGCCTCCGGTAAGGGTGCTGTTTTCTATTGTAATACGTGAAGTATCACTGTCCCAACTACTTGCAATACCCTGATTTTCTAAGGCCGTCATTAACTGTTCAAGGCTCATTGTCTGAGTCACATTAATTGTACGTTTTTCTCCGCGTACATCAAAAATTGCCGTACCGTTTGTTAAACCCAAATTCCCGAGTGTCGTTGTTAAAGATGCATTTATAGTATTGATTACGGAATGAGTCAGGGCCATTGATTTTGAATAAGTAGAACCGACCGTTATATGATCCGTTGAAATTGTTCCCGAGCCGTATAAACATTCCAGAAGGTTTGTTCCCTGTATATAACGCTGCTCAGTCTCTCTTATTGTTCCGTCTGCAACAAGGGCTTGAACGTCCGCATCAGAGAGGGTTTTGAAAGCCCCGCCCGTAATGGTTAAAACGCCGGTGTCTTCATCAAGACTCGTACTCAAACCGTAATTTGCCAAATCCGTCATCAAATCGGCAATGGTCTGACCGGAATAAATCTTTAAATATTCTTTGTTCCCGTCTGCATCAGTTACTTCAAGATAACCCTCTTTAACCTTCAAATCATCTACCAGCTTTGTTTGAAGAGTTACCAGTTCGTGAACTTCCACCGTTTCCGTAAGCGGATCACCCGTTGCCATTGCGCTGTACGGTTCACGTTCAAGACCTAATGCTTCAACGGCATCAAAAGTTCCGCCCGTGATAGTTCCGCCGGAAATTTCCACTGTACCGTCACTTTTCAGAGCACTATAAAGCCCTGCATTAGACATCTCTTCAAGCAAATCACCAAGAGTGGTGGTTGTTCCTACCGTGATTGTTGTATATTCATTATTCGAGTTTTTGACTATTACCGTCTGGCCGTTCTGAATTGCGATACCTTCACCAAGATCTTTTAAAAGCGTAGAACTCGTTGCGGCAGTTGTCTGAGTTACAACGGTCTGATGAGTTAAATCATCTGTTACTTGACTTTTTCCGTAAATATCGGTTGCCAGGCCCAAAGCCGCTAATATATCCGTTGTCCCCTCGTTGGTTATTTCTGCGTCGGATATCGTGAAAATACCTTCCGAATTTAATTCCGCATCTATATCACAGCCGTGAAGGTCGGCAATAAAGCTCCCCAGAGTGCTTGTGTCATAAATAGTAATGTTGTAATCCTTGTCATTTGCATGTACCGTAATCGTACCGCTTTTTACCCCTAAATCTTTTAACAGTGTGGCTTCTGTCGCTGCAGAATATACAGTGTCCGTTGTTGAAGTCTGAAGGCTGTTGCTTGTATAACCTTCATTTACCCCCTCCAAATGCAAAGCATCAACGATTCCTGTTCCGTCAATATCATTAATGGCATCGTCATCTATATTCATGCTAAAAATGCCTGTATCCTCGTTGTAGCTTGCTTCCACCCCGATATTTTGCAGTTTCTCTATGAAACTTGACAGAGTATCATTCTCCGTAATCGTTAAGCCACGCTCAACTCCGTTTACGACAACCCCTATATTCCCCGCTTTAACACCCAAATTAATTAATTTTGAATCACCGCTTGCCGTAGTAGTTTGAACAATCGTCGTAAGATAACTGTAATTACTGCTCGCCTGCGTTTCGCTTGCAAGTTTATCTACAAGAACGTTATATTCAGCCTCTTCGGCTTCCGTAGTGGCAGATGCGGTTAAAATGTCTAAATTGCTTGAAGTAGCCAGATTTTGCGCAAATAAATCCATTGAAGCTACTCCAAATTTTGCATCAGTAACTTTCTCTATCATACTCCTGAAAGAACTGAAAAAACTCTTGATATCATTTAAGGTTTCCTGCAAAGATAAAACTTCTTCTTTTTCAGTCTCCAAACTCTCTACTTTCGCCTGTTTGAGCGAAACCAGAGATTCTACCCATGAAGATGTATCTAAGCCTGATGCCAAGCCGCTGAACGATATAGTCATTGCCTGAATCCTTTCGGAATATGTTTTGGGGTGTTTGAAGAAAAAGCGCCGATAACCTTATTTATCGATTTCTGTTCCTTATATTGCTATGCTAAAAGGAACGCTTTTCATAACTTTTGAATCCTGTATTCATAGCTTCACTTCCGTTGTTAACTTTGGGACTAAAAAGTTGACGACATTATTTAATAAAGATATTATTATACATAATGTATCTCTATATATTATATACTATTTTACACTTTTTGTAAACCCTCCTGCAAATTCAAACAAAAACAGGGAAAGTTCCGTTTTTTCTGATGATATTTTAATAAGGATAATCGGAGCTTTACGGCAAATGCAGGCAGGCTAAAGTCTGCGTGATATTTATTTTTTTCAACTCCTAAACTACTGAAGGATTAAACCGACCGGAGATTTGTTCATAAACTATGCCTTATAGAATAATCTGTTCGTTTTTTTTGATTCCGGTATAAAACCGTTTTTAAGGTAAAAATCAATGGCGGAACCTAAAGAATAAAGATGAATTTCTTTCTTTTTATATCTGGATTTCAGGAAATCCAGCATTTTGCTGCCGATACCTTCAAATTCTTTTATTGTCGAGTCAAACATATTGGAGGGCTGTACCTGTAAATAGTCAAGATAAATTGAGTTATTATCCGGTAAATCCCGTATAATCTTTGCTTCCGCAAGAATGTCCCGCGAATTGAGATTTGCAAAATTTTCTTTCTGTTTGGTCAGCACAAAAAATTTTTCGTCTTTACTCGGCATTAGTGCCTGATTTATCTGTTCCGCTTCTTTGTAAATTTTTTCCGTAATATGGCTTCCCCAAGATGAATGAATATCCTTAAGAGCCTTGATATCTCTGCTATTAAGCGGATTAATTTCTACTGCGGAAACCTTAACGGGCGGCTCGAAAGATCTGAATTTATTTATATATACTGATGAAATGAACTTTCCTTTAAAACTGATGCTTTCCATAATTTGCAAATCCTTTTTTTACATAAAAACCGGTAAAAAATAAATTTGCTTAGTTTTATTTTGATAACTTTTTAGCTATTTTATCCAAAAACAGTTTTTAAGAGGATGGAAGTCCGTAAAAATTTTCAGAGACATAAAATAATTTTTAAACTAAAAATCAATAACACAATTAGTTTACATGCTTTCGGTTTTTTGCTATATTTTACTTATGTTTTATACAAAAACAAATTTACCGCAGATAGGGAATATAATGCTGGCTTCGGATGGAAGTAATCTCACGGGGCTATGGCTTGAGGGGCAGAAGTATTATGCTCCGGATTTTGATGAAAACGGGGAGTATAATAATTCTCTTGAAATTTTTAAAGAGTCTATAAACTGGCTGAAGCGATATTTTAGAGGCTTAAGACCCGATATAAAGGAGCTGAACCTTGCTCCGCAGGGAAATTTATTCAGAAAAACAGTTTGGGAATTATTATGTGAAATTCCATATGGAGAAGTTACGACATATAAGGCTCTTGCCGAGAAAACAGCAAAGATTTTGAACAAACCTCGGATGTCTGCGCAAGCTATCGGAGGAGCTGTCGGGCATAACCCTATTTCTGTTATTATTCCGTGTCATAGGGTAGTCGGTATAAACGGGGATTTAACCGGATATGCCGGAGGAATTGATATGAAAATCAAATTATTGAAACTTGAAGGAAGTTTATGCTATACTAAAAAAACAGCAAAGCGTTAGCGCAGTTGACTGTGCCGAAAAAAATCCGAACCGTTGAGGATTTTTTGAGAGGTAGCCAAAACGAAAGTTT
>CALUPN010000151.1 GCA_944322625.1 Candidatus Gastranaerophilales bacterium
GAATACGTCCTACTGAATCCGTTAATAAGATTACTCTTGCCACTGATTACAGCTGATAAATCTGTTGTTTCATCGGGATCTGGTGGGAGAGGAGCGGATTCTTTGTAATCACATAATCCAAGATCTGGACGGTCTACTTCAAGATTCAATTCAGTTTTATCCGCAATAAAGCTTAAAATACCACCATGATCTTCTCCAAACAGATATAGAACATCATCACTACGTGTTATCTCAAAAACCTTGGTCGGATTTTTTGTGTCTCTATCTATGAATACTCTTTTTTTGTCTAATGTAAAAGCATCGTCATCTTCAGGAACCCATACTGTAAAGTTATTAGATGTTAGGAAAATGGTTTGATTTCCATTCTCACCAGTATCATATTTACTTGCAGATGTAAAATTTGCCCAGCGTTCAATGATACTTCCAGAATCATCCTGCCAGCGTAATTTATATTGACAAAGAATAATAGTTGCTTTTTCGTAGATTTTGTTATTCCCTGGATATCCTGTAATAAGCCAATAACGATTTTCAAAGAATATATACATTCCGGCTTTAAGTGTACCAATAGGGATAAGTACAGCACGTTCAAATGATTTTAATTGTGTATCGGCAGTATTACCCTGAACAATACATCTTATCTCTTTGGATTTAGATAAATCAGAACTATAAAGTGTAACAGATGTAGCAATATCAGTCTGTAGTGCTTCTTGAAATGCATCATCTTTATAATCAACAAATGCATCGTTCTCATATCCACCTATGGAGTTAGGACGTGTATCTGATGTTAATAAATACCATTCTTTCATAGGCGCCACCTATACGTATGCTGTAGGCTTTTGATTTTCAATCATATCAATCGATTGAGATTCTGCATAAGCTAACTCTTCCTGTGTATACTTCTTAGAATTATCCGATGCTCCTACACTTAAATCTTTACCAACGATGCTCACACGTTTATTAACAAGTGACCACTGACGTTCCATATACATCTGTTTCATAAAAGCTGCTAGCGTATCAATAACATATCTATCAAGTTTACAATCAAATTCGTTTATTTCATCATCAAAGTTTAACGGGTCTAATTCTATAGAAAACCTACCAACAGCTTTTCTTAGCCATTCCATTTCCAATGATTCAGGTAATACTTTTTTATCTACAAAAGAAGACTCGAAACTTTGAATAACATCATTTGCAGTAGTATTACTCATTGTTTCACCTCATCAAACTTTATATCCGGTATAATTCTCAATCATACGGATTTTCTCATGATCATTTAATTTTAACTTTTTAATAATCTGCGTAATTGCAAATTTTTCAGCCCGTGTCACAACATATTCATGAAGTTTGTCTTCAAAAGCTTTCATTGTTTTATAATCAAAAAGCTTTTTAACAAGATCTGAATTAAGGATTAACTGGGTGCGTTTTTCTTCTTTGGAATCAAACTCAACTTCCAATCGAGTAGGCTCATCTTCGATATAAAGTGTCGCATGGGATCCACGATCATCGATTCCAATAAATAAGCGATTTCCACTTTGTATCTGAGCAATAATTTCGCTCCTTGAAAGCCTAACCGTTCCTTCCTTTGGAATAGTAACATCACCCTGAGTCTCGATTCGTCTAAATCCTACAGTCCATCCCGCAAGATTTCGCACTGTAACTTTTTGATCCATGTTTAACTCTTCAGGCTGTTCTAGTTTTATGTTCTTTGTTGTCATTTATTTCTCCTTATCAACTATGTATCGTTTATATTTCAACTAATTTTTTTAATTTGTAAATAACTGTCTAATATAGTATCGATATGATCGATTTCGTCATACCATATTTCCAATAATGGAATGTTATTGGTGGCGGCGTACTCACGTTTACGTTTGTCGTGTTCTTGCTGCTTTTTGAAGTTTGTTTCGGCTAACCCAATATTATGAGAATAAGTAAAATCAACTGGCTGAACATGTTGAATTCCTTGCATTTCTATCAGCACATTGTATTCCGGCAAATAAAAATCATAAGATAATTGTCTACCACCAATTCCAATAAGCCCATCATATTTCTTATTATATGTGTATTCAATTTCGTTTTTATCTAAATAATTTTTAATCAGCCGCTCCCCATTTGAAATTTTACAATGTGGACAATGTTGACCTTGTTGTAATTTATTTGGAATAATCCAGAAATCGAAACCACAATCGTTACACTGTACATGAACCTGTTGATTAGACCTTACGTAATCACTTAAAAGAGTAAGTTCAGGGTGTGTTTCTTGTAATCTCGATTTAAATTCATCTGGTGTAAGAATTGCATTTCCAGCGCATTTCGGACAACCACAATGATCTTCTTCACGAATTAAAACTTCTGCAACTGGGTTCCATATATAGCCACATTTTTTACATTGTACTTTGATTGGGGATTTAATACTCTGATAATCAGATAAAAATATTAGATTTGAATTAAATGATAATGCCTTTTGTTTGAATGACTCATCGGTATATCTTGTAGCACATTTATTACGTTCAATTGAACACAAATTACATCCTTGATTCCGACGTAATAATTTTTCTGGAGATTTATAAACATCACAATTATGAATCTTACAAATACAATGATATTTTGTTCTATCATTAACATATGTATCATTTGGGATTAAATTAGGCTGTACAATAGATAATTCTTTTCTAAATTGTTCTTCTGATTTTACACGAGATTTGCTCAATATTCTTAGTTTATTAGCTCGAACTTTATTAGCACACTCTGGACATCCATAGCCGCATGGTACACTTCTTGCTGCCGAAACTTTCCATTCATTTCCACAATCCAAACATTGATATACCATTGGTTTATTCCATCCAATATATTCTGACACTGGAATTATAGTATCTGTTTTATCTTTTAGACGTTTGATAAATTCTTCATAAGTTATTTTTTGTCCCAATATTATCATTCCTTTCAACTTGCTCAAAGGAATGTTTCACTTTGTTATATAGTTCAATAATTTGATCTAATTTTTTTGATTTATCAAAAGCATAATATCTTTGATGATTATTTTTATTTATTCCAATGTATAAATAATTAACATCAAAAGCTTTGATAAAGTGAAACAAACGCTTTGAATAACAATAAAATGTATTTGACATATTTGTTTCCTCCATTAGACTATTGATATATTTTAGACTTAATATTAATAAAGGCAGGAAATATCCTGCCTTTATTGCAAAAAAATAATACCTATGTCTAGGTATCACGAATTAATTAACCAGCAAGCGAGTCAAGATTTGTATCGTGCAGCATTGCCACTTGGAACTCCCGGCCCGGGGCAATCAATACGCCGCATTCCAGGTCGAACCTGGACAAAATATTTCCAGAAGTTACGTCATTTCCGGAGAATGATGTAAGTCCACCACGAGTAACTGTATAAATAGGAGAGGAGCCACCTGCCGGAATAACAAAAGCTAAACCTGCTGGCAGCATTGTTTCAAAGTTATCTCCATCAGCATTCAGGGTTGTCAGATCATAAGGATTCGGAATCTCTGTAAGGATAGCACCATTGTACATTCCCATAAGTCCTGTATCCTGGATCTCATTCATTACTCTTTCAGAAATACCAGTAACAGTAGGAGTAACACCCTGATATCCTGCAAAATTGTTGAACTGAGAAATCAGCGCATAGTCGCCAGCTACGGTCGGTTTACCAAAACGTCTTACATTTGCAAGCACACCATCAAC
>CALUPN010000152.1 GCA_944322625.1 Candidatus Gastranaerophilales bacterium
AGGAGGAAGGCGTAGGCCGCGTCCTCGAAGTTCGCGTCGTACTCCTCGCCGAGGACGAGCGCCGCGAAGGCGGGCTCGAGCAGTTCCTGCACGCCCTCCTCCGTGCCCTCGGATATCATGTTCATGACGAGCTTGCCGGCCTTGGAGCGTGCTATCCTCCCGAGGGCGTTGTCGAGCGCGCCTATCTTCGCCGCCACGCCGCGCACAGCCTCGCCGCCGAGGCCCTCGATACCGCCGAGCACGTACTGAAGCGCACCCTCGCTGAGACCGACGAGCGTCGAGTAGTCGCGCGCCTCGTCCGGGAGATATCCCTCGTTTATCTTCTGCGTGTAGGCGTTGCCGCCCGCGGACGCGCCGAGAAGGGCGCTGCCCGCAAGGTTTGCTATGCGCCCCGCCGTGCTGCCGGCGACGCCCGCCGCGCCCAGCGCCCAGCCGCCGAGGGCGGAGGCGAGGATAGATGGCGCCATGTTGGAGAGCGTCGTCCCCAGCTCGTAGAGCGTGCTCGCAACCGGACGGCCCTCGAGGCCCTCGAGTATGGCCTGAGACGTGTACTGCGTGGGGCTTGTCGGCACGGCCTCCTCGCTGAAGAGCTGCCGGATGCCGCTCGTGAACTGGTTAATGCCCGCAGGTATCCAGTACAGCGCCCGGCCGATGCCGCTCATGTTCTCATAGCGCTGCTGGCCGAGTCTCGCGTTTATGGTCTCCCTGAGCCGCTCGAGGTATTCGGCCGCCGCCTCGCGGCCCTGCGTGGCGTAGATGTAGTTATAGAGGCCGATTTCCTCGTCCAGCATCGTCCCGAGCGCCTGCATCTCGTTCCCCGCCGCGTCATAGCCGCGGATTTCGCGGGCGTTGCCGATGTTGTTTATGTAGTCGTATATGGCCCCGCCGGCCTCGAACGGCGACTCGCCGGCCGCAATCTGCGCCTCGCGCTGCGAGCCCAGGGGCGCCGAGCGCTCCGCGTAGTCCTCATTGAGCGCGAGGCCGCTGTAATAGGCCCACTGCGCCCGGTCGGCCTCGGACCTGAGACGCTTTATCTCGCTCTCGTTCTCCTCTATCTGACGCTCGAGCTGCTCGCGGCGCTGCGCGGTGTTTATCCCGCTGCCGCCGGCGTCGTAGTAGACGTCGCCGGAGCGATACCGGTCGAGCTCCGCCGCGAGCTGTTCGGTTTCCCCCGCGAGCCGCTCGGCCTCGTCGCGGTAGTTCTGAGCGCGGCCGCCCTCGGCGATGAGCATATCGTGGTACGTGCCTATGCCGCTCTCGTACCTGTTCCGGACGGTGTCGAACTGGTTGAAGACGCGCTCATACTCGCCGTACTGCGCGTTCACCTCGTCCACGCGCTGATTGAATCTCGCCACGGCGTCGGCGTCGTTGAGGTCGAGGCTCTCCCGCTCCTGCTCGAGCTGGCGCTGTGCGCTCTCGAGCTGCCGCTCCTGCTGAGATACCTGAGAGCTGAGCGTGTCGAGCTGGCTCTCCCAGGCCTTGAGTGCGGTCTCCGCCTCGCCCGTCGTGTCCCAGCTGTCGGAGCTCGTCACCGTGTCAATGAGGCCGCGGTCGTTCATGCGGCCGAGCGCGGAGGTAATCTGCTGCGTGACGCTGCCGGGGCGCGAGGCCCCCGCGGCGTTGAATATGGCCGGAGTACCGCCGCCCTCCTCGCGGCGCTGCTGAGCCGTTGAGACGAGCTTTTTCGGCTGCTTATCCCGCTCCTTTGCCTGCTTGAGTGCGCTCTCATACAGGTCAACAGTCCCACTAGACGCAGACCCGCCGGAAAGGCGGGTCGTTCTATTGGCGTCTCGGTTTGCCCGGTCGTTTTCTTTGGCTTTCTTCAGGGCGCTTTCATAAAGGTCGATGCTCATCCGCTGTACCCCACTTCTGTTATGAGTCTGTTCTGGTCGTCAAGCGTAATCTGCCCGTTCACATATGCGTCGCGTATCATGCTTATCTTGTTTTCCTCGGTAAGGCCCGGTATGCGGCTTATGGTGTTGAGCAGCTGATTGGCGTTTGCCTGGCTCTGTGCCGACGTGAGTCCGCCCGTCTCGCCGCCGTCCGCCTCGTCCTCGCCGGCCGGTGCGGGCAGATATCCCGAGCCGCTGCCGCTGGCCGAGGCCTGCGGGAGCTGGATACCCAGGTTTTCGAGGCCGCGGTAGTCGCCGTACTGCGCGCCCAGCTCCGCCATGCCGACGAGCGTCTCGAAGTCTGCGGTCTGGTCGTTGATTTCGTCGAGGAACTGCCCATAGGCGAAGTCGCGGTCGGTGTTGTACTGCTGGAGCTCGGCGAGGTAGCGGTCGAATTCGTCGGCGTCGAGATTCTGCCCGGTCTGGAGATTGTTGGCGAGCATATTGTACCGGTCAAGCCAGTTCCCGTAGGCGAATTCGCGGTCGGTGTTGTACTGGTTGAGGTCGGTGAGATAGAGGTCGCGGTCGCTCTCCTCCATGCCCTGCACGACGCCGAGGTCGGATATCATCATGTTGTAGTCGTTGAGATACCGGTCGTATGCGAGCTGGTAGAGCTGCGGTATCATGTCTGTGAGCTGCGCCGCGTAGTAATTGGCCTGCTGGTTGGCGGCCGTCTGCGCGTAGCTGCTCGGGAGGCCGCCGCTCGCCGCCGCGGCGATGCCGAGCGCGTCCGCCGTGGCGCGCTGCCCCTCGCGCGTATACTGCTGCTTGTAGTTCTGATAGAGCTGGTCTGCCGTCGGGTCATAGCTGAACTCGGGGTTGTTGAGTATCTGCCCGACGAGGTCGACCATCGTGTCATCCCAACGGCTCGTGTACTCGGGCGCGGGGCCGTACTCGAAGTCGCCATAGTCGAGCATCTGGCCATAGAGGTCCTCGACCGTGTCGGAGTGGCTGCCGCCCGAAAAGCTCGGCGCGTCCGCATACTCGAACATATTCGGGCTCATGGGCTCGAGGTAATACTGGCTGCCGTCGTTGCCGCCCGTGTAGCTGCCGTAGCTGCGCCGGACGCCCTCGGCGCCCAGGTTTGCGAGCTCGCGGTCGGCGTCGGTGGTGGCGTTGCGGTAATCGCGCTTATAGCTCAGTATGCTCATGCCCGCGTCGGGGTTGCGCTGCGCGAGCGCGAGGTCGGCGTCCGAGAACTCGCTCAGAAGCCCGTCGCGCTGTGCCTGCTGAATGAACTGGTCGTAAGTGTACTGGCTCCTCGTGCTCGGGGTGCTCAGTGTAGCCATTGCCATTGTATCCCTCCTTACTGTCTGCCGGGCTTGCTCTTGAGCTCGCTGCCGATGTAGTCCGCCCGCGTGAGCATGTACACCTGCCAGCCGCCCGTGCCCGTGATTTTTATCCTGTAGTGGTCGCTGCGCCGCGGTACGACGGCGAGCGTATAGCTGCGCTTGTCCGCCGGCTCGATATGTCCGCCGGCCATGTCCACCCACTCGCCGTCAGAATCGAACTCGGCGGCGCAGTCTATCTCCCCGCCCTCGTCGACCGCCGCGCGCAGCAGGAACTCCCACGTCCCCTTCTTGTTTGGGTCGGCGTCGACGAAGTCGCCGAAGACGGCCTCGCTCTCTACGGCCGCCTCCCGCGTGCAGCCCTCGGGGACGCTGCGCGCGTTGCCGTTTATCCAGAGCGTGCCCGCGGCGTTGAGACAGTAGAGCTCGCCGTCCCAGGCCCAGCCTACGGCCTCGGTGTTGTCCTCCCTGTGCCACATCGTGCGCTGAGTGTCGTAGACGAAGAGATGCCACACGCCCTCCGCGTCCTCCATGCTCACGTAGTACTTGAGCCCGTCGCTGCCGCCCACGGCGTTCCGGTATCGCTCCGTGCCGAACGCGGCCGCGATGCTCTGCGGTATGCCGCCGGAGTAGGCCACTATCCCGGCCCGGCTGAGGTAGAAGAGCACCTCGCCCGCAATCGCGAGGCTCAGGTGCGAGCCGCTCTCGACGCCGAGAGACGCGGAGCCCATGACCTGGAAGTTGCTCGGCCTGTCGCCGTAGACCTTGTATATCTGGTCCTCCTTGAAGAATATCGGGTATCCCAGATACGAGAAGCAGGCCGTGAAGTCGCCCGCGCTGCCCACGCTCGCGGCGTAGCTGTCCGTGCTGAGGCCGTCGAACACATTCCAGTTGAACGGGTCGCCGAGCTTGCTCGAGTATATCTCGTCGCCCTTGCAGCCCCAGACGCGGTTCTCGTTCGCGCAGATGAAGTCCATATTCGGCACGGTCCGGCTTATCGTGAGCGCGGCCTCGCTGTCGCCGCCCTCGCCTATCACGAAACTGTTCGCGTAGAAGCGCAGGTTGTCCCCGTCTATCTCGCGGATGATGATGGTCATGTTGTTCTCGGAGTGCACCGTCGCGCCCGAAATGGTCACGGCGTCGCCCACCTTGAACTTGCTCGCCCAGTCTGCCCCTGCGGCGTAGATGGTGTTCGCGTCGGCACTCTCGCCGGCGTACATGCCGTCCTGGATTTTTGCGGCTCCACTCCAACTCGCCTCGAGCGAGCCGAACTCGCCCGTCAGCTTGTTGTAGTAGGCCTTGTCCGGCATGATAATGATATAGGCCCCCAGGCCGGTGAAGAGCTTGCGCGAATTACTGACCGTACCGCGCAGCACTCCCCCGGCATAGAAGCCCGTGCCGTCCACCCAGTACAGCCCGTCATTGGCATACAGGCCGTTGGGCGTTGTCAGGGTCTTGTATATGTACCTTGGCTTTCTCGGCGAGAGAAGCGGGGCGAGGTCGCTCGACAGGTTCGTCATGTCGTAGAGCTCGCCGTCGCCGGCGTAGAGGTTGTGATTGTATCCGCCGAACTGCCCCTGCGGATACTGCCGTAT
>CALUPN010000153.1 GCA_944322625.1 Candidatus Gastranaerophilales bacterium
ATCAAACTCTCCATTGTCAGAAAAGTTATGTCCTCATGTATCTAGTTAACTAGACACAAGCTCGAACTTCATTTTTTGTCCGTATCACTTGCGAATTAACAAGTTTTTTGTCTTCAGCTATTCTGTTGTCAAGGTGCAAGTTATTTGCTTTATTTTAGGCTAGTTAAAATTTCTGAACTTTGTATCAGCTATTTGAATACTTAAATCTTCCTCAAACTGTACAAGCATTATGTACTACGCTCATACCGGCGTTCAATGCCAACTATTTCATCTTATAACGTCAATTTATATTGTCAACCAATCTTTTATTTGCTATTTACATTTCGTTACATTAACGTTTTAAGATTTCAAAGTTCTATAAATGCTACGTTTATATTTCGGCATCCGGTGGTGTCCTTCCGATAAATCGGCTACCGTTGGCACCTTAGTGTAAATCCGTTTTCTTTACGCACTATTTACAGCGCGTTCCAACATTATAAAATAGAAAAAATTAAAAATCAAGTAGTCATTAAAAATAATTTTATAAAAGTTAACAAATCAACTAATATGGTGGAAGAAATATATAAGAAAGATAATATATACCCTCAATTTTCAAGCCCTCCAGGAGTTTATAAATGTTTTAAGCACCATTTTCCAAGCGGTAATATGCTAAAATGCGCCTCTGCTTAATGTAGACCGCACTATACTGCCGGTTTGTTCCACTATTGTCCATGATAGTTTTAAAAATCCTGTCATTTTGAAAGTGCAGAAAAAATTAAATTATTTAAAACTGTTAATTTTTCGCACAGTTCAGAATCTTACCCGGCAGGTATTGCCTTTGGATTTCAGGAAAATCCTGAACAGATTGAAAAATTTCACTTTTATTTGTTTTTCTAATCTTTCGGGATAACATTTTTATTTAATGACAGGCATTATTTTTTATATTTTAAATATTTATACTTATTTGCATTCTAGCGTTTTATATAAATTTATTATGGACAACAATCGATGGCAGCAAGACTAACTCCCACCCTTGCTGTTCATACCCGACCCGCCCGAAGAATCTCTTACAAACTTATACCTACAGCCTTTGAGATTCTTCGAACTCATTAAAAATGCTGTTTTCGTCCTCAGAATGACGTAAAAAGTCCTTTACGCCTTGCGTGTCGCCATTCTGAGGCGCATGAGCGACGAAGAATCTCCATCACTTAGCTCTTCCCCTATTCACTATTCACTATTCACTACCTACAACAACTGCAGCGCAATCGCAGGCGTCTGGTTAGCAGTCGCAAGCAAAGTTGCGGAAGCTTGCTGTAAAATCTGCATTTTTATATATTGAGAGCTTTCTTCTGCTATATCAGCATCCATAATTGTTGATCTAGATGATGCTAAATTCTCAATATTAATATTTATCGATTCAATAACGGATTCCAAGCGATTATATGCAGCACCATATTCTGTTTGTTTTTCATTTATTTGCTTCAAATATTCATCAAGTTCTGCCAGAGCATTTCTTGCACTTTCTGAATTTGAAACATCTATGTTTAATTGAGGAAGCGCAATTGAAGTATCTAACATAATCTGGGAACCGGGGTCAGAATTAATACCTACTTGAAAAGCTATGTTATTATTATTTGTTATATTTATTGCGGCTTGAGCCAGGGTGCCATTTGTTATTAACGTATTTAATTCCTCTGCCGTAAGATCATAACCCCCATAGCCATTAATCCCCATATCACCTGCATTCCTATTTGTACCGGCGCGCTCATAGTTAAAATAAGAATACAGCGCCTCTGCACCTTGTGCCCGTCCAATTAATCCCCCAACCTCATTGCTTCCGGAAACTTTAATATCCGCATAACAGTAGCTCATCCGGGTTTGATTTGACTGAGCTATTCCGATAATTCCACCAATAGAACTACCTCCGGACACACTGCCGGATACAAAGCTATTATTTATAGTCGTATTATCTGCATAACCTAAAAGCCCTCCTGCACAGTTACCAGAGACTGATACATCTGCATAGCAGTAATCTATTGTTGAACTATTACAATCTCCAACAAGACCGCCAATGTAATGACTACCTGCAATTGTTCCTGTGACATAACAATTTTGAATAGTAGAGTCCTGCACTTTCCCTACAAGCCCGGCGGCATCATCAGTTTCATCCAAATCTACATCTACTATCCCTACATTACTGATAGAAGCGCCTCTTGTCATACCAAAAAGACCTACCCAATCATAAGCCTTATTTTTCATAGTAAGATTACTAATAGTCCAGCCATTCCCGTTAAATTCGCCTGAAAATGAAATTATTGGCTCCCAGTCATAACCTGACAAATCTATATTATTCATAAGAATATATTTTCCGGAAAGATTATCCTCCATTGCTTGAAGCTCATCAGCAGTTTTAATAACAGTATAACCCTGCGCAACAGCTTCTTCTTCAGTAAGTTGATTAATTGGCTCTATGAAAACACCCCCTGATTCGCCGAAGAGATTAATTCCGTTATAGCCAGTATTTGCTGCTATTCTAGAAATTTCAGCTGCTCTTGCATCAATTTCTGATTGAATTGCAGCTAAAGAATCTGCACCATATGTGCCATTAGAAGCTTGTTCTGCCAAATCTCTCATTCTTTGTAAATGTGAAGTTACCAGACTCAAGCTATCCGATGCAGTATTAATCAAATCTAATCCCATTGCAGCATTGTCCTCGGCTACCTGGTATGAACTCAATTTTGTTGACATATTTGTTGCTATGGAATAGCCGGCAGCGTTATCCTTTGCGCCGTTAATCTTAAATCCCGTTGTCATTCGCTCGATGGCTTGATTTAGGCCGAGGGTGGAGGTTTTGAGGTTGGATTGGATGATGAGCGATGAGAGGTTGGTATTTATTTTTAGCATGCCAGCCTCCTTTTGGGGTTTGACCCCTCTCCCGAATTTCT
>CALUPN010000154.1 GCA_944322625.1 Candidatus Gastranaerophilales bacterium
AAACACAAAAGATTGAAATATAAATATAAAGGAATAAGAAAATGGCAAGACCAAAAACTACAAAGAAAAAGGAAAAGAAAAATGTATTACAGGGTGTTGTACATATACAGTCAACATTCAACAATACAATAGTAACTTCTACTGATATGCAGGGTAATGCTATTGCTTGGGCAACAGCCGGTGCTACAGGCTTCAAAGGAGCAAGAAAAGGTACTCCGTTTGCAGCACAATCAGCAGCGGAATTAGTTGCTAAAAAGTCAATAGACCAGGGCATGAAGAAAGTAGAAGTACACATTAAAGGACCCGGCTCAGGACGCGAAACAGCAATCAGAGCAATACAAGCAGCAGGCTTGGAAATCACTTTAATTAAAGATGTAACTCCAATCCCGCACAACGGATGCCGTCCGCCTAAAAAGAGACGTGTATAGTAAGTAGGGTGACTAGTGAATAGTGACTAGTGAATAGACAATTGAATACAGAATCTATTCACCACTCACTACTCACTATTCACTAAGTAAAAGCGAGGGCTTGTTCTTAAGCCAAAGGAACAAACCATAGATGCCTCGCAGAAGAAAAGGAGAAAAATAATGGCAAGATACACAGGACCTACGAATAAATTATTCAGAAACAAAAAGGTTAAAGATTTATCAAACAGAAAATTAACTTCATCAATGAGACAAACTGCATCAGGCCAGCACGGCGCTGTCAGAAAGAAACTTTCTGAATATGCTATTCACTTGGCAGAAAAGCAAAAAATCAGATACACATATTTAGTAAGCGAAAAACAATTCGCAAAATATTATAACGAAGCAGCCAGAAAGAAAGGCGTAACAGGTACAATTCTGTTACAGATACTTGAATCAAGATTAGACAATATTCTGTTCAGAGCAGGCTTCGGCGTTACCCGTAAACAATCAAGACAAATCGTAAACCACGGTCACGTTCTTGTTAACGGTAAAAAAGTAGATATTCCATCATACTTAGTAAAAGCAGGTGATGTAATTACAATCAAGACAAGAAGCAATGAGTACTTAAAAACTGTTATGAGTGCAATTGATTTGTCAGGAACTCCTGCTTGGATTACACTGGATAAAGAAGCTCTTAAGATTACATTCGAAAGAATACCTCAAAGAGAAGAATTAGATCCGGAATTCAAAGAACAACTCGTTATAGAATACTATTCAAAATAGGCTGATAGGAGAAAAAAATATGGAATTAAAAATTAAAACTGTTAATACAATGACCAGCTCTGATGGCTCACAATACGGTAAATTTACCATTGAACCGTTGGAAAGAGGATTTGGAACAACTATCGGTAACGCACTCAGACGTGTTTTACTTTCAAGCCTTGAAGGAACAGCAGTTACTTCTTGCAGAATAGAAGGTATTACTCACGAATACACAGCAATTCCGGGTGTATTGGAAGATGTTATTGATGTTATGTTAAACCTCAAGGGTTTGGCTATTAAAACAGATTCAAAAGAACCTCAGCAATTAAGAATCGATGTTGATAAACCGGGTCCGGTTTTAGCCAGCGACATTCAGCTTCCTGCCGGCGTTAAGGTTGTTAATCCTGATTGGCTTATCTGTACAATCGCAGACGGCGGTTCATTCCATGCTGATATCGTTGTAGAAACAGGCAAAGGATATGTAGCAAATGATGTTCCGAGAAATTCTAAATCAGGCGCTCCTATCGATATGCTTCCGATTGATGCAACATTTATGCCGGTTAAGCGTGTAAGCTACGAAGTAGAAAACACACGTGTAGGCGATAGTATTGATTTTGACAAATTAACTCTTGAAATTTGGTCAAACGGTACTGTTGATGTTACAACAGCTCTTACTCAGGCTGCGGATCTGTTAATTGAACACTTTGTTCAAATTTCTTCTATTACGGGTAAAAATACTCATAAAGAAATAGAAGAAACCGTTCCGGAAGCTGTTTCGGAAGAAGCTCCATCACAAAACAGTGACGAAGAACCTTCAATAACTATTGATGAGCTGGAACTTTCCGTTCGTGCTTATAACTGCTTAAAAAGAGCAAGCATCAATTCAATGGCGGAACTTTTGAAAAAGTCTGAACATGATTTATTAAACATTAAGAACTTCGGTAAAAAATCTTCTGATGAAGTAATCGAAAGATTGCATCACTTCGGTTTAGATTTGGCACCGAATCCGGAAGTTGATGAAAACGGTATGGTTATCGAATCATCAGCAGAATAATATAAAATATAAACAGTTAAATATAAAGGAAAACAAAAATGAGACACCAGACAAAAAAACATACGCTTGGTAAAGCACCGGACCAAAGAAAGGCTTTGCTGCGTTCACTGGCTACCGAACTTTTTGTTCACGGTGAAATAAAAACAACAATGGCAAGAGCAAAAGCTCTACAGCCATATGCTGAAAATATTATCACTATGGCAAAGAAAGGTGACCTGAACTCAAGAAGACTTGCCGGAAGATATATCTTTGATAAAGAAATCGGCCAGTTTATTGATACAGCAACAGGCGAAATCTTTGAAACTCCGCAAGAAGGTAAAAAATTAGCAAAACAAACTGTTTTGAGAAAATTATTCAGCGTAATAGGCGTTAAATATTCTTCAAGACAGGGCGGTTATACCAGAATTTACAGACTTCCTCCGCGCAGAGGGGATGCTTCTGAAATGGCATTAATCCAGCTGGTATAATTAAATGCGCTACGCTCTTAATGTTCAGTACAGAGGCAAGAATTACGCAGGAAGCCAGATACAGTTTCAGGGCGGAAAGCAGATTGAGGCACCTACCATACAGGGCGAACTTGAAAGAGCCATTAGTACATTGATAAAAAATGACGAAAGTCATGATAATATAAGACCGATTAAAACAATCTTCTCCGGAAGAACAGACAGAGGCGTTAATGCTCTCGGGCAGGTTGTTCATTTTGATTATGATAAAAACATTGTTGCTTCAGATTTTATCTATCATGTGAATGAAATTCTGCCGGAGGATATCTCTGTCAGTGATTTGAGAATTGTGGATAAATCGTTTCACGCACAAAAGTCTGCAAAATCCAGGTATTATAAGTATGAACTTATTAACAGGAGATACAAGCAGGCTTTTGACGGCGATATTCCGAGGATTAAGTATCCTTTGAATATTGAAAGGATGCAGGAAGGGTTGAATTATCTTCTTGGCGAACACGATTTTTCAAGTTTTAAAAGTTCCGGAACGCTGAACCCGAGCAAAGTTTGTTTTATCTCCGGAGCCGAAGTCGAAAGACAGGGCGATAGAGTGTTCATACATATTACAGGAAACAGGTTTCTTTATAATATGGTAAGAACAATAGTCGGCACGCTCCTTGAAATTGAGGGGCATAATCTGTCATCAGAGCATATGAAAGATGTTCTGGAGGCATGTGACAGGCGAAAAGCCGGTCAAACAATGAGTCCTTTGGGGCTTACATTAATGAAAGTAGAATATTAGGGGTAAATCTTTATAACAAGAGATTTGCCGTAACAATGGAGAATAAGCATGAAAACATATTCAGCAAAACCTCTTGAAGTTGAAAGAAAATGGTATGTAATCGATGCTGAAGGCGAA
>CALUPN010000155.1 GCA_944322625.1 Candidatus Gastranaerophilales bacterium
ACTGGATAACAATGCAATCGATGATACGAAAACACTGGTACACAGCAGAGTCAATGAGACAGTTGCTCATGCTGCTGAGATTATCAATGGGAAACTCTACGGAGAGACGAATATCTCTGCGATTGATAATCGAGACATGCTGATGCTGCTGAATCAGATCGGTGGACGAATCTCTATCTATACGACGCAGGATCGTCCTGTTCTCGGAACGAATCTGGATGACTTCCTCATGGATCTGATTCAGAATAAGTGCCCGGAGATGATTGGTCCTGATCACAGCAGAGGAATTGGATTGTTCCTGAAAGGCCCTGCCGATCTGATCGAATCTACGGATACTTCTTTGACGAAGTTTAAGCAGCAGTATGGAGATGTAACAGCACAATATGTACATCTGGAAGTTTCTAACGAGGTCTGTATTTCTCTGGTCTGTACCGGATCTGTTGCGCCTCATAAGAGATTGGCTATGATGCGTCAGCGGTATGATGACATTCAGCGAATGGAGGATGCAGCAAAGGCTCAGAACTCTACGTCTTCTCTGATGGATGGTATGGGCAATCCTCTTGGGAGCACGAAAACCACAAAGAGAGAATCTGATGAATTGGATCTCTCTGCATTGGATCTGTGAGGTGATATCATGAAACCGATATATCCCGATAAAGTTGAATACGTGATGCGGCAATATCGGGAAGGGAAAGAGAAAATCCAGAAGGAACCGAATAAGCAGAAGAAGGTATCCATGATTGCACGGTTACTGGATGGATTTACGTATGAAGAGCTTCAGATCATTGTGAGAACTATTGATATTGATCATATGATATAAGTTCTTAGAAAGAACGACCTGGAATTTCTGGGTCGTTCTTTTTTATTAATAACGAAAGGAAATGATAGAATATGGCATCCAATAAAACCGGAGGAAATAAGAAACTGATCAATTCAATCAATAAGGAAATGAAGCGAGAGTTTGTTTCTGTTCATGTGCCTTTCTTAGAAGTGAATAGTGATTGGATTAGTCTTGAATCCTATTTTCTGAACTATGAAGAATTCAGCGAGTTGATGGGATCTAATATTACAGTTCTAACTGATATTGTAGAACATGCAATTGCAAAAGTATTAGCAACGGATCTCTATAATCAGATTCAAGGTTCTAACAGCTTCATTGGTAGATGGGATTATGAAGTTGTGTATAATCTGGTCAAATCAAATATTCATGTATCTACATTGAATAATGTCCATTATATTGCTCTCGTATCTGCGCTGAAAGATTTGAAGACATTCTCTGAACTTCCAGTTGATGGGAAATTGGAGTTTAGTGAATATAACCCGGAGAAGTTCACAGAATTCTGCACGCGGATCATGAATGTTGTATTGAATACTGCACAGTCTTATATGTCGAACAATGTACCCAGAGCATTTGCACATGGGAAATCATCCATCAATACAATTTTCTATGAGCGGTTCCATAATACGATGGAAGTTCCTGTACAGAATTTCATGAGAGAACTGATGGAAACGATTGATACTTCTGATATGAAGTCTACAGAATATTCTGCTGACTATCTGAAGATTCCTGCCACAGAGAAGCAGGTACAGTCATTTGTCAATCAGTTTGATAAACCGTTCCTCACTATGATGTACGGAATGTTGGCAGAGTCTGGATTGTCTCTGGAAGTGATCAATGATGCAATCACCAGTTCCAGGGTTCATATGTCTTATGAAGATCCTCTCAACCGTAAACTGTATGACCTTAAGCTGGACTATAAAGTCGTATATGATAATCAAACGATTGTCTATGAGTCTTCTATCGGTGAGCTTGTTACCATGGGAATTAATCATGTCTCTAAAACGAAAGCTGAACAGTATGGCAGAAAACTGAAGAAGTTCTATACAGACTTTGTATCGTTCGTATCTGCGGTTTATCTGAAACATAAGCTTGAAATCAAGAAAGCAGAAAAAGAGGAATCTTAATTCTAGATATATATTATAGTAGTAATATAGAGCGATATCTATATTGATAAAATCTAATTATAGGAGGCAAATCTAATGAGCAAGAAAAACAATGGTAATTTTAACAACAAGGCTGCAAAACGATTTAAGCAGCCGGATCGTATTGACACAATGGAACAGGAGGATATCTTCGAAATTCTGGATGAAGATATCGGAACAATCCTGGGTCAAATCACAGCGAACCGAGACCACTATGCGCCGTTCCCGCAGTATATCATGAATGCTTTTGCAAATCTGTCTACTCCCCTGTGGTTCAGCGAGTATGTGAAGGAGCATGTCAAGGTGAAGAAGTGCTCTGGGAAGAAAAAGAAGTATAAGATCAAAACCGATCTGACGGATGATGAGATCGAATCTCTGAAGACGATTCTCTCCGGTGCATTTAAGCGGTCTGTGACAAATCAGTTCCCGAATCAGACACAGGAGTTCAAGGAGCGGAACAAGATCATTGGTGAAACGTTCAAGCGACTTGAACCCAATAACTATTATCTGGCAAAGAAGCTGAATGGCGGTACCGATGCACTGGATGAACGGGAACTGAGAGAATTGGTGATTCAGGTCTATGGGAATCCGGTTAGCAATGCAAAGTTTGTTCATAGATTGTTCAACCTGTCTCCGCTTCCTGATAAGAAGAAGCTGAAGATCATGAAGCAGATGTATGGAAAGAAGCGGTTTGTGAAAGCTGCTGGAGCCATGCTTACTGTTACGGATAATAATTCCGATTGCATTGAGATGATCTATCAGTATATCAAGGATCTGAAGACCAAGAAGAGAGCTCCCTATATTCTGGAGTATGCGAGAGCTTACAAGGAGAACAAGAGCAGCAACTTCAGGCTGTCTGCTGAAGGGAAGTTCTATAAGAAGAACAAGAAGCTGATCAAGGAACTGATTGAGTGCGATATCGGTTTCAAGAAGGCGTTCAAGAACCTGAAAGGTAAGAAGGACAAGAGTAGAGATAAACCCAAGAAGAATGATAAGAAAGTCGGATTTACCATGGGGGTGTAATCAATGCAGACTCAGGTAACTCCCAGTGCAATTAAAATATTGGACGATCCGGTTTTAATTGAGCATTATCTTTGCAAGTTTGTATATAAAGCTACATCTGTGTCGTATTATTTTACAAACATTGCATCAAAAGATGAAGTTCAATCCAAGAACTTTACCGTGCTGTATCGGGGCCAGGATGAGGTCGTACTTGGCCCCGATCTCATTAATCCGGATAGACCAACAAGGCTCTTCAGCATAAAGCTCGATCCGTCAGATGAGAACAAGTTATGTGGTATTAAACAACGCTGCTTGATTGAGTATTTCGAAGTTACAGATCACAGTTTGGATGTCGTATATCGATATGCTCCAGAACTGTATGACTGTACAAGTTGGGATCTAATCGTAAAGATCGGCAACAGGGCATATACCATTATGAACGGGACAATATATATCCAAGACAATAGTGAGGAGAATATAACATCTACGTTCATTATGTACGGGGAATATCTTGGTACAGAATATCATCCAAAAACAAAATTTGTAATTGATGATATGAATATCA
>CALUPN010000156.1 GCA_944322625.1 Candidatus Gastranaerophilales bacterium
CTTTTTTTGAGCGCAACTGCAAACTTGATTTAATCGCCTTATCAATTGCTACAAGAATTTCTTTATCCTTACAGTTATCCTCATGATATTTTGCAACTAACATTAAAATATAATCGATATTTACCTCTACCTGTTTTACTAATTCCATTTCGAAAACAACATCATCGATAATACTAGCTTTATCACCTGGTTTTGCTTTAATATCTTCATATATATCATGATATGTTCCTGTATAATCTTGAAAATCAATTACTGAAAACATTTCATTTCCTGCAAAGTGATCAAATGCAGTTAATATATTTCTTAAACGAAGAATGTTTCCAAACAGGACAACAAAATCTTTCTTATTTTGTTCGCCAACAATTGGTTCACCTAAAGGAAATCTAGAAAGTAGTTCTTCTATTCGTTCCTCATAGCATTTATATCTTTTCTATATTTTCTACATATCTATTTTTTCAAAATATGGATGCCACTGCATGGATACTAATGAACTTTTTTGAGCTTCAAGATAACCTTTTGTTTAGCTATTTTATTCATGTTTGAAGCATATCCAATATCTGGCAAACTATGTATTTCATTTTCAATTTCATGTAATTTATCTTTTATTTGTGTAATAGTAGAAAATAAAAAAGTATTCTCAAAATCCCTTGACGAATCCAAAACCTTAGAGCCACTAATTTGATATCCACTATAATTTTTAACATACCAACTTCTTTGATAATCATCAACACTAAGCATTATTGTATCATAATCAAATTGTACGTATAAGATATTATTATGTTCACATTTGATAAAAATACCATCATTATATAAATTATGATGTATTATCGATTTATACATTATAAGCTTATCTATATCTAAAGTATGCATTTTATCCTCCCCCCTTTTTTCCCCATATAAAATCATAGCTAAATAATATCTAGAATATATATATTATAAGGTATAATTCTCATCCATCTCTATTCTCTTATTTCTTATGTCTTATACATCATCCATATATCTCTATCTTAATTTCACCTATAGTTGTAATAATATATTTCGATATTTATAAAAAATCTTCTCATAATATTTACCATTAATTATACGCATCTAGTTCTGAAATTAAATCCTTTAAAATAATTTCTTCTGTTTTATTTTTTCTTGATTTTTTACATAGTATTTTTATCTTCGAAAATTTTTTTTGATTTAAAATACTTTTAAACTCCTCTTTTTTCACAATTTCTTTCATACTCGTTTTTAAATCTTTTAAATCACAATTAAACAATATTAATATTCCTAATTCATATGAACAATCACTTAAAAACAATGACAATGTATTAAAATCTTTTGCAATTCCTTTTTCATCAATTTTTGCTTTGACCTCTATTATTACTAAATTAGTACCCATACTCCCTGGTTCATGAATAATAAAATCTGGAATTTTATTATTTTTTATCAACTCATGTCCATTTTTACTTATTTCAGCAGATAAAACAATATTATTATCTAATATATGATGCTCTTTATCATAGCATCTCATTTGATGATAAAATTCATAACAAAAGAATCTTTCTCTAATCATTATTTTTACTTCATCTTTAAATTTTGTGCTATTTTTGACTGCAGTATCTAATCTGTAATACTTGTCATCCACTTCACACAACGCACATTTTATCAATGTTTCTATTTTTATTATTTGTTTAGATCTTGCAACTTCTAACATTTTCTAATTCTCCAAAAATATACATTATTTTGATAAAAATGAAATTTCTATCATTTTTTGCACAATCTTCAACTACTTCTTAAGTCTATTTAATTTTAATTTTAAAACAAATATTATTTACACTAATAATTATTATAGCTTTCGATTATCCGTTTTCCAAATGGTGATAATTTATCATAAATCCTACTATCTATTAATTTCATTATTTTTCTTTCTGTTCCAACTTCTGTTTCATATTTTTGTATTTCATTAATAATCAATAAAATATCTTCATTAGGAAAGCCCATATCTTCTAAAATTCTTTCATATCCTTCTGCAACATTTCCATACGCTTCAATTAAATGAATACACTGTATAAATGTTTTATTTTTTTCTTTATCTAATAAATTATAATTATCAAATAAAGTAAATACAGGAATAATTTTTGATAGTTGAAATTTGATAAATTCATCTGCTTTAAATACAGTATCAATAAAAAGATTAATATCTGCTTTATTTGCAACAGGATATTTTTGTTCAAATCTATCTATAACACCTTTTATTCCCGAAGTTGATACTAAAAGCAGATATACGGGATCTATTTCTAAATATTCTTCCTCAGATCCTTCTTCCCAAAAGCTATATTTTTTTATTTTCAAACCACTTAAATATTGTTTTTTTCCTGGTATAATATCAAATTTAATTAAATTAATTATTTTAAAATCACTCTTTTTATTGGTCACTTCATTATATTTTTCTAGAAATTTCTTTAGTACATTAAATTCGATTCCCAATTCTAAAACTTCTTTATATTTTATATGAAATATATCTTTTAATTGTCGTTTAACATTATCTATACTGCTATTTACATCCATATCTGGTTTTTTTTCTAAATATAAGGACTCATCTTCTTTATTACTAGATAATAGTTCTTCTTGCTCATATAATATATTCAATTCAATCCATTCATCCGGTGAATACATTTCCTTAGTCTCTTCAGTTAAAAAATATATTTCCCCTTTTGTCGGCGAATTAATATTTAACCTTCCAACTCTTCCAATTAAATTATTTAATTCAAAAACACTTCTAGGTGTATCGTATACTATCAATTTATTAGTTGGAGTAT